>JAJZRP010000041.1 GCA_021802655.1 Pseudomonadota bacterium | reverse complement strand
TATCGTCGAAAGGCAAAGCCTCCACGCCGAGGAGCGTCAGGAAATCATCCAGCAGCGTCAATGCACTCGGCCCCTTCTTGATCCGGACGACCATTGAAAGCTCCGCCAAAGTGGATGCGCCGATCGTCAATCTGTTGCAGCGTTCGAGGCCATCGAGAAACTTCGAGCCTGCCGCCTCGTTTTCGAGGACGGAAAAGACGGCAGAAGTATCCAGCACGCCCAGGCCGAGCGTCGTCATGCGGGCAGGCCGCCGTCGCCATAACCCAGGATTTCTTCAGGAGAGCGCGGGTCCCGAGTCGGCAGCGCGCGGTAACGATCCAGGACTGCCTGTATATCCCTGTCGCTTCCCCGCGCGGGCCTTGCCGCCTCGCTCCTCGCCTTTTCAAGCAGCGCGATCACTTCCTGATTCAGGGAGCGGCGGTGCTCCCTGGCTTCGGATGCCACCCATTCCTTGAGTTCGAGCGGCATCTTCTTGATAAGCATATCGACAGGCATGCTCCTCCTTATGGCGGTATTGAAATGGTATCTTCATTGTAATTCCGGGGCCGATCCGCGTCAAATTGCGAAGCTCGCCCGGACTGTCAATGACGAACTTGCAGAAAAATGCGGGGAGAAATCGGGGATTTCCGCCCCCGGGCCGCGTTCATGTTGTTCATTTGGATAAGGGGGGGGCGGTATCATTCATAGTGCGACCACATCCTGAGAATTTTGACGATATGCTGCTCTTCGAGTACCTGATACACCAGCCTGTGCTGAATATTGATGCGCCGTGAATAAGCGCCTGCGAGGTCTCCGGTCAGCTTTTCATACGCAGGCGGATTCCGGAACGGATTTTCGCTCAAGATCGCCAGCAAGGACAGGGCCTTTTCTTTCAGTCCGGCGGAGGCAAGCTTTCCGGCATCCTTCTGCGCGTGCTTCGTGTACACAAGCTGCCAGCTCACCAGGGAAGGTCCTTGCCGCATTCTTCCGGCGGTGTCGACATGCCTTCACGGATCGACTCTCTCATGCCCGGAATGGACAGCAGGAACAGGGTTTCCTGAATCGATGCCCAGTCGTCGGCTGACACAAGCACGGCGTTATGGCGCTTGCCGGTAATGACAACGGGTTGATGGCTTGTCGCTGCTTCGTCGATAAGGCGGTAAAGGCTGGCCCGCGCTTCGCTTGCGGTAAGTGTGGTCATATGAACTCCCTGGGTACTCTTTCAGCGTACGGCATCGCGTACGCCATGTCAACCGGTCTTGTGGACTTATGGGTTGGGCGGCGGGCCGTCATTCCTGCCCTCTCACTACTAAGGAAGCCCTGAACAAGTCCCCGCGTGGCCGTGACGGTCGGCTTTGCGGGATGAGACTCGCGAAGCGAGACGCAGCGAATGGTCATTCCCTTCGCAAATCGAGCGACAAGGAGGATCGCCCGCAAAGCCCCGTCCCTGAAGGGTTGCGTGAAGATTGAGCGCTCGCTTTGTCGCACTCCTGGGCATTGTAGACCCGGCTACAACCTGCGTCGTGCTTCGTGCGATCATCTCGATTTCACGGCAACACGGCTCATGTGCGACTTGTTCAGGGCTTCCCTAACCCAGCATGCAGTTGCCGCAGGTACTCTCGTTCCTTCTTCCGGTGCTTCCAGCTCATAAGTGAGCCGTTCGGGAAAAGGGCTGCAGCGGGGTCGCCTTCTTTATGCCGTCTTTCTTGGCGACGCAAGAAAGATGGCGATCACCGGTATTCGCGCCACTCCTCGGGAGTTTCGTCGTGGTCGCCGTGGGGGTGGTGCTCATAGACTTTCACGAAGATCTCCATGTTTTTCTGCATTCTGGCGGGCTCGCAAAGATTCTGGCACTGCACTTCCTCGACGTAGTGGACGAGTGCGCGCACGATTTTCTGCAGCAGCGAATTATCGAGATGAAATCCCTGGTCGACGAGCGTCTCCTCCAGGGTTTCCAGGCGGTGATGCGGCAATTGATAGGAGACGGACAAAACGTTCGGCGCGATCATCTCGGCCTTGAGGCCCATTTCGAGAAGGCTCTCCATCGCCCTTGCCGCCTGTCCCGAAGGCAGCGGGGAGAAATGGATTTCTCGCTGCTTGGAAATATCATCGGGTTGAGTCACGCTCCCTCCTGCTCAAGGAACCCTGAACAAATCGCGATCAGAGGTTCCTTTAAATTTACATCGGCCTGCAGCAAAAGTACAGGCCGGGGCATCATTTTTTCTGCAGGATAGCCATTCCCTTCAGCACGTTGAGCGCTTCTCCGAGCATGTAATCGTTTTTCGATCCGGGTTCTGCGGGAGCTGCGGTTTTTTCCGGTTCGACCTTGATCGTCACCTTGGGCTGGGTCGACGTGCCTGCCTTTTCGTTGACGAGATGATGCTCAAGGTCGGATTCATGCAGGTTGAGCGAGGCTTCCTGGCTCGACACCGTGGTGTCTTCCACGGTGATGTCCGGCATGATGCCCTTCGCCTGGATCGAGCGTCCCCCCGGCGTGTAGTAGCGCGCGGTGGTCAGTTTCACCGCAGTGCCGTTTCCGAGCGGGAATATGGTTTGCACAGAGCCCTTGCCGAATGTACGGGTTCCCATGATCAGCGCGCGCTTGTCGTCCTGCAGCGCGCCGGAGACGATTTCGGACGCGGAAGCCGTACCGTTGTTGACGAGGACGATCATGGGCACGGTTTTCACCGCAGCCGGAAGGTTCTTGATGTAGTCCGTCTTGTCGGTGGGTTTCAGGTAATCCTCGGGAATCGTCTCAAGCTTCATTTCCGAATCGGGCGTCCTCCCCCTGGTGGAAACCACCAGAGAGTTTTCCGGCAGGAAGGCAGCGGAAACCGCGACCGCCCCGAAGAGCAGGCCGCCCGGATCGTTGCGCAGGTCGAGAACCAGTCCCTTGACCGGCTGCTTGAAGAGCGTGTTGATGGCGGCAACCAGGGCTTCCCCGGTATGCTCCTGGAACTGGGTGATGCGGATGTAGGCATAGCCCGGCTCGACCATCTTGTACTTGACGCTTTGCACCTTGATGACGGCGCGCATCAGCTTGAAGACGAGCGGCTTGGATTCGCCCTTGCGCAGAACGGTGAGCACGATGGGGGTGTCGGGTTTGCCGCGCATCCTTTTCACCGCGTCGTTGAGCGTCATGCCCTTGACCAGGGTGTCGTCGAGCTTCAGGATCAGGTCTCCGCTCTTGATTCCGGCCTTGAATGCGGGTGTGTCCTCGATCGGGGAGATCACCTTGACGAGGCCGTCTTCCATGGTGACTTCGATGCCGAGACCGCCGAATTCGCCTTCGGTGCCGATCTGCAGTTCCTTGTAGGCATCCGCGTCATAGTAGGCGGAATGGGGATCGAGCCCCGTGACCATGCCGTTGATGGCCGAGTCGATCAGCGTCTTGTCGGATACGGGATCGACATAGTCGCTCTTGATCCTGCCGAAAATGTCGGCGAAAGTGCGCAATTCCTGGACCGGGAGCGGGCTGGAGGCCGATTCTTCCTTCTGGGCCACTGCGGACAAATTGAGGCTGAGCATGACGCCGGCGACGGCGCCGATCAGAATCAGGCCTGATTTTTTCATCGAATTGCGCATTCCGTTTCTCTCCAGTTTCATTTTACAGTGACCCACTTCATGGGATCGAGCGGCACACCCTGATTGCGAAGTTCGAAGTATAAACCGGATTCCGCATTGCCGCCGCTGTTTCCGACTTCGGCGATCACGTCTCCGCCGTGCACATTGTCTCCCACCTTCCTGAGCAGGGTTTCATTGTCGCCGTAGAGGCTCATGTATCCGTCGCCGTGATCGACGATAATGATGTTGCCGAAGCCCCTCAGCCAGTCGGCGAAAACCACGCGCCCTGCTGCGATGACCTTCACATCCTGCCCCGTCGCGGCACGGATGAAGAGCCCTTTCCATACCAGCCCCCCATTCATGCGGGAAGCGCCGAAACGGTTCAGCAGCACCCCCCTGACCGGAAGGCTCAGCTTCCCTTTCAGTTTTGCGAAAGGACTGCTGTCCAGGGAGGCATCCGGAAGGCGCTCGTTCCTGATCTGGCCGGCTGATGAGCGCCTGGCGGTTTTTCCGATGCGCTCGACGAGCCGCTTCAAGCGCGCCTCGTCGCGCTTGAGCCTGGATATTTCCTTGCGCTGCTTGCCGATCTCGCCCGAGACGCGATCCAGAACGGCTTTCCTCTGGGCTTTTTCCTTCTCCAGTTCCTGTTTCTGCAGGCGCTGCTTCGACAGAATATCGTCGAGCTCATTTTTCTTGTCTCTCGTCGAGGCGGTCAGGGTATCGAGCTCTTTCAGGTTGACCCGCAGGTTCCTGAGCATGGCTGCGCGCGCCCTGGAAATGTAGGTCAGGTACTCCAGACTTCTGGCGACCTGATTTGGATCCTGCGAATCGAGCAAAAGTTTCAGGTATTCCTGCTCTCCGTAGAGATAGCGCTGATAGAGCAGTTTTCCCAGGAGATCCTGCTGCAGGCGGATGCTGTCCCTGACTCTTGCCGTCTCCCCCTGCAAGCGGACGAGGCTCGCGTTCGCATCGCGCTCCTGTCCATCGAGGGTTCTGAGCCTCCGCATCGTGTTGCTGATGGCCACTTCCGATTCCCGCAGGGCGTCCGCCGCCTCGTTTCTGGAGGCTTCGTTCCGGCCCAATTGCTTTTCCAGGCTGGATATTCTGGAGTGCAATTCACCGAGATCCTGATGTTTTGCGGCATGCGCATTCCCGCATAGCAGGAGGCCGACGACTGAGAGGCTGAATAAGCGATTCACTAGAAAACGACGAGCGACTGTCCCGTCATCTGGGGGGGTTGGGGAAGCCCCAGGATGGCCAGCATGGTCGGGGCGACATCCTGCAGTGCACCGCCGTCCCGGATGCTGGAAGAACGCTTTCCTATGTAAAGAAATGGCACCGGATTCAGGGAATGCGCGGTATGCGGCTGCAGGGTGAGCGGATCTTTCATCATTTCCGCATTGCCGTGGTCTGCCGTGATCAGCACTTCCCCCCCGATGCGTTGCATCGCGTCGACGACGCGGCCGATGCAAACATCCATCGCCTCCACTGCGCGTATTGCCGCTTCCAGATTCCCGGTGTGCCCGACCATGTCGCCGTTGGCGAAATTGCAGATGATCGCAGGGTATTTCCGGCTGCCGATCGCTTCTTCGAGTTTTTCCGTCACTTCAAAAACGCTCATTTCAGGCTTGAGATCGTAGGTTGCGACTTTCGGCGAAGGCACCATGATCCTGTCTTCCCCTGAATAGGGTTCTTCCCTGCCGCCATTGAAGAAATAGGTGACATGCGCATATTTCTCGGTTTCGGCGATCCTGAGTTGGGCGAGTCCCTGATTGGACAGGTATTCTCCGAAGCAGTTTTCGATGCGCTCGGCAGGATAGGCGGTGGGGAGGGGAAATTCGTCTCCGTAATGGGTCAGCATGACGAACGAGATCCTGGGGAAATGGCTGCGTTCGAATCCCCGGAAATCCTGCGCAGTCAGGCAACTGGTGATTTCCCTTGCCCTGTCCGCGCGGTAGTTCATGAAGATGACGACATCGCCGTCCATCATTTTGACCGGATTTTCCCCGCTCCCATGGATGGCGGTCGCATGCACGAATTCGTCGGTTTCTCCCCGGGCGTAGGCGGCTTTTAGCGCCTTTGCAGAATCGTCGAAATGATATTCCGCGATGCCCTGGGTGATGAGGTCGTAGGCGATGCTCACGCGCTCCCATCGCTTGTCCCGGTCCATCGCGTAATAGCGCCCGACGATGGAAGCGATTCTTCCTTTTCCGAGCGCCCTGCATTTTTCCTCGAAGGCTTCCAGTGAGGATGCCGCGCTCTTGGGAGGAGTATCCCTGCCGTCCAGGAAGGCGTGCAGGTAGATCTGCCCGACACCGGCTTTCGCGCCCATTTCCAGCATGGCGTGAATGTGAGCTTCGTGGCTGTGAACGCCGCCCGGCGAGAGCAGCCCCATGATATGCAGTGCGCTTCCCTTTTCGAGCGCGGTGTCGATCGCATTCCTGAGGACTGGGTTGGCGAAGAATTCGCCGTTTTCGATGGCAAGGTCGATGCGGGTCAGTTCCTGATAGACGATGCGCCCCGCCCCGATGTTGAGGTGCCCGACCTCCGAATTGCCCATCTGGGCCCTGGGAAGGCCGACGGAGGATTCGGATGCCTGTAGACGGGTATGCGGATAATTGGCCCACAGCCTGTCCAGGTTCGGTTTTTTTGCAAGCGCGACCGCGTTGTTTTCCTGCTCTGCACGGCAACCGATCCCATCCAGTATCAAAAGCAGAACGGGCGTCATCGCCCCGTTCTGCGCAAGTTTCTTCGATAGGCTCATCTATTTCTCTGGACGGTTGAAAATCTTTATTTTATTCTATTTCGTTGATCATACACTAGCGTGGGCATTCTCATGAAAAGCCAGATTGATTTCCTTCACGAAATGATGGGGCAGGACGAAGTGATCGAGCAGGCCTCGCGCTCCATGAAGGCCATATCCCATCCCCTGCGCCTCAAGATACTCTGTATTCTCGGAGAGCAGGAAATCAGCGTGCAGGACATTGTCGAAAGCGTCGGAACCTCGCAAAGCAACATTTCACAGCATCTTGCCATTCTGAGGGACAAGGGGGTTCTCAAGACGCGCAAGGATGCCAACAAGGTCTATTATCGGATCGGGGATGCCCGGGTTCTTCAGTTGATCAAGATGATGCGAGACGTATTCTGCAATATGGCGGCCTAGGTGCTCATCCGGTTGTACATCCCTGAATATTAGATTACACTAATATTTATTCGAAGGGGGTGCTTGCGTGATCAGATCGTTCTTCTTCCTGCTGTTTCTGGTTCCTTCCGCCCATGCGGCGGAGACCGTCCAGGTCCGCTATGCCGACGTGCCTTTGACCTATTCTGCGGAAGGTGTGGTGGAAGCCGCCAGGCAGTCCACTGTTTCCGCGCAGATTTCGGGCAGGGTCGCCGCGGTCAATTTCGATGTCGGCGAAAGGGTCAAAAAAGGCCAGGTTCTCGTCAAAATCGATGCAACCGAAGTCAGCCATGCGCTCAACGAGAGCCGCGCGCAACTTGCCGAAGCGCAGGCTTCTTTCGAAAACGCCAAGGCTACCTACGAGCGCACCCTGCATCTTTTCGAGCGCAAGTTCGTGAGCCAGGCTGCGCTCGACAAGGCGAAAACCGAATTCGAAGCTGCGAAATCCAGGGTCGATGCGCGCCGCGCCAATGTCGGCATTGCCGCCAATACCGAGAGCTATGCCACGGTGGTCGCGCCCTACAGCGGAGTCGTCGCCGCCCGTCATGTCGAAATCGGGGAAATGGCTTATCCGGGAAAGCCGCTCATGACGGGGTTCGATCCCCAGGAGCTGAGGCTCACGGTGAGCATTCCTCAGGACAGGCTGGATGCGGTAAAAAGCAATCTGAAGGATGGCGCGCTGATTCTCCTTGAAGAGGGAAAAACGGTAAGGGCCGCATCCGTCACGGTGCTGCCTGCGGCCAATGCCCTGACCCATACCACTCAGGTCAGGCTGCATTTTCCCCCCGACATGCAAGGCATCTATCCCGGCATGTTCGCAAGAGCGCAATTCGACATCGGGCGCGCCAAGAAGCTCCTGATCCCGGCCTCCTCCGTGCTGAGGCGCAGCGAAGTCACCGCAGTTTACGTGGTTCGATCGGGCGGCAGGTACGAACTGCGTCAGGTGCGGCTCGGCGAGCCTGCCGGCAGCGAAATCGAGGTTCTGGCCGGGCTGGTCGAGGGCGAAACCATTGCGCTCGATCCGGTCAGGGCCGGGATAAGCAGAAGCGTTCATTGACATGGGTATTTCGGGACGCATCAGCAAATTTTTCCTGCATTCCCAGCTGACCCCGCTGATCGCGCTGGTCGCGGTGCTGCTCGGGCTTTTTGCCGTGATCGTGACGCCGCGGGAAGAGGAGCCGCAGATCAATGTCACCATGGCGAACGTGTTCATTCCCTTTCCCGGGGCTTCCACGCGCGACGTCGAGCACCTCGTTGCCACTCCCGCCGAGCAGGTGCTTTCCCAGATCGCCGGGATCGATCATGTCTATTCGGTGTCCCGCCCCGGGATGGCCGTTCTCACCGTACAGTTCAAGGTCGGCGAGGACAGGATACAGTCGCTCGTCAAGTTGTACGATACGATCAATTCCCATGAAGACTGGGTCTCCCCCTATCTGGGCGTCTCCAAACCGATCATCAAGCCGATAGGGATAGACGATGTTCCCATCCTGACGTTCACCCTCTGGACCAGAAACAGCGATGAGGGCGCCTTCGAACTCGAACAGGTGGCGCATTCCGCGGAAATCGAATTGAAGCGCGTGGCAGGTGCCAGGGAGGTCAGGACCATAGGAGGCCCCGGGCACATGATCAGGGTGCTGATGGATGCGGACAGGATGAATGCCTACCATCTCTCGGCGGAAGACCTGAGGGACGCGCTGCAGTTTTCCAATGCGTCCCAGCCTTCCGGAAACCTGATCAGGGACAATCGGGAAGT
Organism: Pseudomonadota bacterium; assembly: GCA_021802655.1. Taxonomy (GTDB): domain Bacteria; phylum Pseudomonadota; class Gammaproteobacteria; order Burkholderiales; family JABEVD01; genus JABEVD01. The sequence continues at coordinate 9,961 of JAJZRP010000041.1, read as the reverse complement.
GCTGGTCCAGACCGGTACCTTCCTCACTTCCAGCGATGATGTGAGACGCCTCGTGGTCGGGGTGCAGGACGGCAGGCCGATTTTCATGGGCGATGTGGCCCAGGTCGTGGACGGGCCGGACCAGCCCGAGCATTACGTGTGGATAGGCGGCAAATCGGGCGAGCACCCCGCGGTGACGCTCGCCATTTCGAAAAAGCCCGGCGAAAATGCGGTCAAGGTGGCGAAGCAGTTGATCGAAAGAATCGGGCAGCTCGAGGGCAGCGTGATTCCCTCCGATGTGGAAGTCACGGTGACGCGGGATTACGGAGTGACGGCCAACGACAAGGCGATCAAACTGATCGAGAAGCTCGTCTTCGCCACCACCTCCGTGGTGGTGCTGGTATGGATCGCTTTGGGCCGCCGCGAAGCCGTGATCGTCGGCGTCGCGGTGATGCTCACCCTGTTCGCCACGCTTTTCGCTTCCCTCGCCTGGGGTTTCACCCTGAACCGGGTTTCCCTGTTCGCGCTGATTTTTTCGATAGGGATACTGGTCGACGATGCAATCGTGGTGGTGGAGAACATCCATAGAAGGCGGCTTCTCTCCGAAGCGCCCCTGTCCGAGATCATTCCCGAGGCGGTGGACGAGGTGGGCGGCCCCACCATCCTCGCCACCCTGACCGTGATCGCGGCGCTTTTGCCCATGGCTTTCGTGACCGGGCTGATGGGACCCTACATGAGCCCGATACCGATCAACGCGAGCATCGGCATGCTGATTTCCCTGGGGATCGCCTTTGTCGTGACGCCCTGGCTTGCCTTCAGGCTCGCGGGCAAGCATGTCCATCAGAAGTCGGGGCATGACAGGATCGGGGCCTTCTTTTCCTCGAAGCTCACTCCGTTTTTGAGGAGGGAGGAGGGGGGCAGGAACAGGAAGCTGCTCCTGATCGGGATCGTGATCCTGATTCTGCTCGCGGTGTCCCTGGCCGCGGTGAAGCTCGTCGTGCTCAAGATGCTGCCTTTCGACAACAAGTCGGAGTTCCAGATCGTGGTCGACATGCCTGTCGGAACCCCTCTCGAGGATACCTCCAAAGTGTTGCACGAGATAGGCGCCTATATCGCCAGGGTTCCCGAAGTCACCGATTACGAGGCCTATGCGGGCACTGCCGCGCCGATCAATTTCAACGGACTGGTGCGTCAGTATTATCTCAGGGACGGCCCGGAATACGGCGACATCCAGGTCAACCTTCTGGACAAGCACAGGCGGAGCAGGCAGAGCCACGAGATCGCATCAAGCGTGATCGCGCCGATTGCGCAAATCGCCAAGAAGTATGGCGCGAAGACCAAGATCGTCGAAGTGCCGCCGGGACCGCCGGTCATGTCGCCGCTGGTTGCCGAAGTTTACGGCCCGGATTATGCCGGGCAGATCATGGTGGCCGAAAAGGTGAAGGCTGCATTCGCGCAAACGCCCGGCATCGTCGGGATAGACGACAGCGTCGATGCCGATGCCGGGAAAATCACCCTGAAAGTGCTGCAGAACAAGGCGGCGCTGAGAGGCGTCGCGCAGAAGGATATCGTCGAGGTGATGAAGATGGGACTCTCCGGAGAGAACGTCACGCCCGTGCACAGCCTGAATGCGAAGTATGAAATTCCCGTCAGGGTGGCGCTGCCGTCGGACAGAAAGGGCAATCTCGACGACCTGCTCAAGCTGGAAGTGCGCGCGAGGAGCGGGGAGATGATTCCCCTGTCCGACCTTGTCGCAGTGGAACATGTGCCGCGCGAGAAGACGATTTACCACAAGGATCTGCTGCCCGTGGTTTACGTGGTCGGAGACATGGCCGGCAAGATCGACAGCCCGCTCTACGGCATGTTCGAGATCCGCTCCAAAATCCTCGGCATGAAGCTCCCGCAAGGCGGAATTCTGAAGGAATATTTCATCCGCCAGCCCGGGGACCCCTATGCCGGCTATGCCGTGAAATGGGACGGCGAATGGCAGGTCACCTATGAGACTTTCAGGGACATGGGCATCGCCTATGGCGTCGGACTCGTGCTCATCTATCTTCTGGTCGTGGCGCAGTTCAGATCCTATCTCGTTCCGCTCGTGATCATGGCGCCGATTCCGCTCACCATCATCGGCGTGATGCCGGGGCATGCCCTTTTGGGCGCCCAGTTCACCGCGACCTCGATGATAGGCATGATCGCGCTCGCCGGCATCATCGTCAGGAACTCGATACTGCTGGTCGATTTCGTCAACCTTCAGGTCGCCGAAGAAGTGGACTTTCAGGAGGCGGTGATCGCAGCAGCTGCAACACGCGCCAAACCCATATTGCTGACCGGGCTTGCCGCGATGATAGGGGCGTTCTTCATCCTGGACGATCCCATTTTCAACGGACTCGCCATCTCCCTGATTTTCGGCATACTGGTTTCGACCATTCTCACCCTGGTCGTGATCCCGGTGCTGTATTACGCCCTGTCCTACAGGAAAATTGATAAAATTTAGCAAGGAGCAATATTGATGAACACCAACCGAATCGTTAGAATTGTCGCCGGATTTTTCGTCATGGTATCCTTGGCGCTTGGCGCGGAAGGCAGCCCGCTTTTCATGAACTCGAAATGGCTTTGGTTCACCGCTTTCGTCGGATTCAACCTGTTCCAGAGCGGCTTCACCCGCTTCTGTCCCCTGGAGAACATCCTCAGGAAGTTCGGCGTCAAGGATGCTTGTTGAACCAGGCTTCCTGGTCACGCCTCAGCCTGATTCTCGTCGGGTTGATGGGAGTTCTGCCCTTCCTGCAATGGAAGCATTATTATCCCATCACCGATTTCTATACCGAATGGGTCGCAGCTTTCCTGGGGCTTTGTGCGCTCGCCTGCAATTATAGGCGGCTCTCGAAGTTCCCCCTGGTATCCCTCGTTCCGCTTTTTCTGATGCTGCTTGTCTGGCTGCAGTTCGCCCTCGGCAAGATAACTTACCCCCAGCAGGCTGCCTTGGTCTCGCTTTATCTCGTCTGGGCGTCCCTGCTCGCCATGCTGGGCTATGCGCTTAAAGGCGAATTCGGGCTGGAAAAAATCGCTCGAACCCTGGCCTGGTTCATTCTGGCAGGGGGATTTGCGAGCGGAGCCGCCGCAGTGCTGCAGCACTATTTCAATCACACTGCCTTCGATGCCTTCGTCACGCCCGATGTTTCGGAAGCCGTTTACGGCAACCTTGCCCAGCAGAACCATTTCTCGGATTATATGGCGCTTGCCATGGCGTCCCTGCTCTATCTTGCGGCATCCGGAAAAATCCACCGGCTTGCCGCATTGCCGCTGGGGTGCTTTCTGCTGTTCATGCTCGCCCTGAGCGGCTCCAGAAGCGCATGGCTCTATCTCGGCGCGCTGACGTTATTTTCGCTGATCTATTGCAGGAAGGAGAGAAACAGGGTGCTGCTGATCGCCGCGCTGCTCCTGGTGCCTGCCTTCGCCCTGATGCAGTTTCTTGCCCATTTCCCTTTCTTGAGCGGGCACGGCACCCTGACTTCAGGGGACAGGCTGCTCGTCATCGGGAGGGACAGCGGCATCCGGTTCTATCTTTGGCGCGAAGCCTGGATGATGTTTCTCAAGGCGCCCCTGCTCGGGGTCGGATTCGGCCAGTTCGCCTGGCATCATTTCGGGTACGGCCCGATATTCAACGATCCGCAGATCACAGGGCTTTACAGCAATGCTCATGACATTGCATTTCATCTGCTCGCCGAAACGGGGCTTGCGGGAACCCTGCTGGTGTTCGGGGGGATTTTCTTCTGGGCAAGGCGCATCGACATCGCATTCGACCTCCATGCCTGGTGGCTTTTCGCGGTGCTGCTGATCATCGCGCTGCACAGTCTGGACGAATATCCCCTCTGGTATGCGCATTTTCTGGGGATTTTCATGCTTTTTCTCGGCATGGGGGAGGCCCGCTCGCTGCGTCTGCCTTTCGCGCAGGGCGTCATGATTCTCCTGCTGGCTGCCGGGAGCTATTGGATGGCGGGACTGATGCGGGATTATCTCGATTTGGAAGGATTGCTTTACCCAAGTTATCATAACGGCAAGCCGCCCCTCAAACCGGCTGCGCTTTACGATGCGCTTTACCGCTTCAGGAAGGGAACGCTGCTCGCTCCCTATGTCGAATACCCGATGGCCGAGATGATGCCTGTCGACGAAACAAACCTCGACAGCAAGCTTGCGCTGAGCCGCCGGGCGCTGCATTTTTCGCCTTCCGGAATGATCGTCTACAGGCGCGCCGCACTGCTCGCGCTTGCCGGCAGGGAAAGGGCGGCGAAGCTGGAAATCGGGCGGGCGGCTTCGTCTGACCCCGATCTGCTCGAGGATGCCCTGGATCTTTATTCCGGGCTGACCGAAAAGTATCCGGGGAAATTCGAACCTCTCGTCGAGGAAGTGAAATTGAAACTGAAGGAGCGAAATTTTGCATTTCATCACCAGTAATCTGCCGCTTTTTCTGGCGGCGTTGGGCAGCGGACTCATGCTGCTCTGGCCTTATTTCAGAAAACTGTTCGTCGATTTTCCGGAAATCGACACCGTCGAAGCGGTCAACCTGATCAACCATCAGGATGCCGCCATTCTCGACGTGCGCGAGCATCACGAATATGCTGCCGGGCATCTGCACAATGCGCAGCATATCCCGTCCGGAAAGGTGAATGAGCGAATCGGCGAGATCGAAAATCTCAAGGACAGGCCGATCGTCGTCTATTGCAGAAGCGGCGCTAGATCGTCCAGCGTTTGTGTGTTATTGTCGAAGCGGGGTTTCGGCAAGGTCCACAACCTCAAGGGGGGGATTCTCTCCTGGGAGGGTGCCAAACTTCCGGTGGAGAAATGAGCATGCCCAAGGTCAGGATGTACTGCACCGCCGTGTGTCCCTATTGCGTGATGGCAGAACGCCTTCTGAAATCGAAGGGTGTGGCCGAGATCGAAAAGATCAGGGTCGATCTCGATCCTGCAGTCAGGGCTGAAATGATGGAAAAAACCGGCAGGCGCACCGTTCCGCAGATCTATATCATGGATTATCATGTCGGCGGCTATGACGATCTCGCGGCGCTCGACCGTGCCGGAAAATTAAACGAACTGCTAGAACAGGAATAATGATGAGCGAAGAACAGCAACCCATATTTGCGATCGAGAAGATTTACGTCAAGGATCTCTCCCTCGAAATCCCCCATGCCCCCCAGATATTCCTGGAGCGCGAATCGCCCCAGATCGACATCCAGTTGCATACCGAGGGAAAGCCGGTTGCAGATAACATTTACGAGGCCATCCTGACCGTCACCGTCACGGCGAAACTCACCGAGAAGACACTTTTCCTGGTTGAAGTCGCTCAGGCCGGCATCTTCCAGATCCAGAATATTCCCGCCTCCGATGTCGAGCCGATACTCGGCATCACCTGCCCCAACATCCTGTTCCCCTATGCGAGGGAAACGGTTTCCGACGTCATCACGCGCGCGGGCTTCCTGCCGGTCATCCTGAGCCCGATGAGCTTCGAGGCGCTCTACCAGCAGCGCCAGCAGGCGCAGGCCGAGCAAGAGCACCAAACGCACTGAAATGAGCCGCATCGTTTTCCTGTTCCTGTTCGGATTCTGCGGAGCGGCTCTTGCCCAGGATTTCGTTTCCGTCGGGGATCAGCCTGCGATACTCTACGATGCGCCCTCCATGAAGGCGAAAAGGCTTTTCGTGCTGAGCCCGCATTATCCGCTCGAGAAGATGGTGGTCCTGAAAAACTGGGTGAAGGTGCGCGACAAAAGCGGCAAGCTGTTCTGGGTGGAAAAATCCCTGCTCGGGGACAAGCATTACGCGCTGGTTTCGGTTCCGGTTGCGGACATCAGGCAGGCCGCATCCGATGATTCGCCGCTCGTGTTTCAGGCAAAAAACGGGGTTCTGCTCGAAATTTCTGCGGCGCCTGCCAATGGCTGGATCGGCGTACAGCATCAGGACGGCCAGGGCGGTTTTGTGAAAGCAAGCCAGGTCTGGGGCGGATGAAGATTGCCATTCTTGGGGCCGGCGCGTGGGGCACGGCCCTTGCGATCGGCCTTTGTCCCCGTCACAGGGTTTCGCTCTGGGTCAGGGATCCCGACCATTGCCGCGAGATGGAATCATCGAGGATCAACAGGCGCCATCTCGACCCTTTCCCCATTCCGGACAGCATCCTGCTCTCGAACGACCTGAATGCCGCGATCAGCGACGCGGAGCTTGTCGTGATCGCAGTCCCGATGTCGGGGCTGCGGGAAATGTTCAGGACTGTCGCCGCATCCGGAAGAAAGATACCCCTCATTTGGGTTTCCAAGGGATTCGAATCGGGAACCTCGAAGCTCCCTCACCAGGTGGCGATGGAGGAATACGACGAAATTGCTCCCTTCGGCGCCCTTTCGGGGCCCAGTTTCGCCAGGGAGGTCGCGGAAGGATTGCCCGTCGCCCTCACGCTCGCTTCCCATGATCATGATTTCGCGAAGCGCACGGCTGCCGCCTTGCATAATCACAGGATCAGGATCTATTCGAGCGAAGACCTGGTCGGCGTCGAAATAGGCGGGGCGGTGAAGAACGTGATGGCGATCGCCTCCGGAATTTCGGACGGCCTCGGATTGGGCGCCAATGCAAGGGCTGCATTGATCACTAGGGGTCTCGCCGAGATCACCCGCCTTGGGCTGAAGCTCGGCGGCAGGCTCGAAACCTTCCTCGGCTTGTCCGGCGTCGGGGATCTCACCCTCACCTGCACCGGAGACCTTTCCAGGAATCGGACAGTGGGCATGCTTCTCGCCGGGGGCAAGCCGCTGGACCTTATACTGGCGGAACTGGGGTCGACTGCAGAGGGCGTTTATACCGCCAGGGAAGTCGAAAGGCTCGCGCAAAGCCTCGATGTCGACATGCCGATCACGAAGGCGGTCTGCTCCGTGCTCTACGAAGGCGTTCCCGCCAGCTGCGCCGTCGAGGAATTGATGAAGCGGGACCCCAAGGCCGAGAGCGCCCTTTGATTCAGTCGCTGCACCCGTTTCAGGCGGCCATGAATATTGATTTCCCTTTGAATTTAGACCATTATAAAAATAAATCCGGATCAGGTATCGGACACGGCGCTTTTATTCCCGTCAATGTAGGATGTCCAGTTTAAGTTGGGTGTCCCCGAACGCGGATCGCAGTCCCCGCCGGGGATAGGAACGAGCTGGATGGTCGGATAAAAGGGGAAAACCATGATTACAAGTGACAAGCCGGTCGAAGTGGAGCAAGTCGCGTGCGCGATATGCCTGAAGGAAGTGCCCATAACCGAAGCCACAGTTCCTGAAGCAGCGGACTATGTTATGCACTTTTGCGGCCTGGAGTGCTATGAAAAGTGGAAGAACCAGCGCGGAAAGCCCGATGATCAAGTCGATAAATCCCGCTCATGAGGTGAAATTGGAAATTGGGGGCAGACTCCATTTTTTGCCGGGCTAAGCTGCAGGCCGGTGATTCCAGGCGTTGAAGCTCTGGGGAAAATCAGACCTTGCCGCCCGCCGCTTGAGCCAGCGCCTTCCTGATCGCTTCCGGAGAACTCATGATGTTCATGAAGCTGTGGGCTCCCATCATGGAAAGATCGGGGAAGTCGATGGCGATGCGAAAGCGCGCATAGAGCGCATAAACCTTGTTTCCGGATACCAGCATTTCGTAGGGAAGATGGGCGGCCGACTTGAGATCCTTGAAGTCGATTTCGCTCATGATGTACTGGTCGTCCATGTACCTGTTATCCCCGCTACCTTTCATCGCCACGCCGAACACCGTTTCCTGCTTGCCCGGGATGTCGATCCGATAGACCTTGGTGACGCCGCCCCTGCCTGCGGCAAGACCCGCTTCCACGGCTTTAACCGCGTCAAGGTAGCTGCCGTATTCGGCAAGCGTGCTGGGCTCGTTGAAATATTCCATGCCGAACATGTAGTGGTATTTGCGCAATTGCGATGCTGTGAGTCCCCTCGCCCCGAACTCCTCCATTCTGCCCAGGGCTGCCTGCATTTTCGCGGCGACACCCCTGAGGTCCTCCTGCATGCGGTACGCATTCGCCATGTAAACCGGGTTGGTGTAGGAAATCTGCACCTGCCCCTGGGTCTTGACGACGGAAATGCGCTCCATTGCGCCGAAGCCGCCGTGCTCGGATTGGGCCGCATTCTTCTTGAGTTCGTCATTCGTCACCACCAGTATCGTGGTGTCGGGATAGGGCGTGTAGCTGCCGACCGGGGTGAAGCCCTGGGCTGCCAGCGCATTTTTTGCCGCATCCGCTTTTGCAGCCACTTCTCCCGGTCCCTTCCAGCCCAGGATGAAAGGCTTCAAAAGCGCATCGTCGGCGTGCGCCGTGCCGAGTGCCAGTGCCAGCAAGAGTCCTGCAAAACCTTTCCATATCGCGTTCATTTGATCCCCGTTCGAAGTTAGGTGAAGGCCCGCGGCCGAATCCTGACTGACTGTAGACCTTTCATTTGAACGGGAAAATAACCCCGATGGGCGATATTCATACCCCCCCTGCGTAACCCGTTTGGCGCCATGCCTCGAAAATCACCACCGCTGCCGAATTGGCAAGATTGAGACTGCGGCTGTGGGGAAGCATCGGAATCCTGATGCGGCGCTCGTCATCGAAAGCATCGAGCACGGATTCCGGAAGTCCCCTCGATTCGGGGCCGAAAACGAAAACGTCGCCCGGCTTGTAGGAAACGCTGTCGTGCCGCACCTTTCCTTTTGTGCTCAATGCGAAAAGCCGCCTTCCCGCGAAATGCGCCATGCAGCATTCCCAGTTGGGGTGGACCCTGATGTTGGCGAATTCGTGGTAGTCGAGCCCGGCCCTTCTCAGCTGCCTGTCGTCGAGCCTGAAGCCGAGCGGCTCGACCAGGTTGAGCATCGTCCCGGAATTGGCGCACAGCCTGATGATGTTGCCGGTATTGGGCGGGATTTCCGGTTCAAACAGGATGATCTCGAACATGGGTCCATTCGCGCCAGAGCGATACCAGTGTCGCCATGACGACAGGTCCGAGGAAAATGCCCAGCAGGCCGAGCGTCTCTATTCCGCCGACTATGCCGAGAAGAATCCAGATCAGGGGAAGCTTCGCCGAGTCGCCGATCAGCATGGGCCTCACGACATGGTCCGAGACGAGCATGACCAGCGTTCCCCAGGCCAGGATGGCGAGCGCCATGGTCTGGTCACCTTCCGCGAAAAGGATCAGCGAGGCTGCGCCGTAAAGGGCAGGCATGCCGAAAGGAATGACGGCCAAGAGCCCCGTGAGCGCGCCCCAGAGTGCGGGGGAGGGGAGTCCCGCAATCCAGTAGGCCAGACCCAGCAGGATGCCTTCCGCAAGCCCCACGAGGATGAGCCCGTTGACCGTGCCGCGTATGGTGTCCACCGCGCGCTTCGCATGATGCGTCCCGGGCTGCCCGAGGTGCTTCTGGATCAGGGAGAGCAGGCGCATGGCGAGCATTTCGCCGTCCCGGTAGAGGAAATAGAGCGAAAGCAGGGCGAACAGCAGGGTCAGGAAGCGGTGCAGCATTTCCGCGCCGAACAGTCTGACCCAGCCGAGAACCGCGCCCTGCCCGATCTGGTGGAACCATGAGGAGAAGCCTCCGGGGTTTGCCAGAACCCCGTTCCACCAGGAGAGGATCGACTCTCCTGCAAAGGGGATGCGTTCCACCCAGGCGGGGGGGGCAAGTCCGTGCGTCTGCGCTTCCAGAAGCAGTCTGGCGAGCAGGCTCGCCTCGCCGCCCAGAACGAGCAGGATGTAGGCGAGCGGCCCGAGAAAAAGCAGCGCAACCAGCGATGTGAAAAGGAGCGGCGCCCAGCGTTTTGCCTTAACAGGCAGGCGGGAGACGAGTTTTTCGTAGAGCGGCCAGCTTGCCAGGGCGATGATGCCCGCCCAGGCGAGGGCGGCAAGGTAGCCGTGGATCAGCCAGAGCGCAAGGAGCAGGACGGATGCCCCGAAAAGCCATTGCGCGGTGAATCGGTTCCGGATGATGTTCTCCCTGT
>JAJZRP010000083.1 GCA_021802655.1 Pseudomonadota bacterium | reverse complement strand
CGTATTCGACGAGATTCTCCTTGCGCGACCTGTCTCCCTTGAACATCGCCCCGATCTGCGGGATGGTGACATGGCTCTCGTCCACGATCATCAGCGCATCCGGCGGAAGATAGTCGATCAGGGTGGGCGGAGGATCTCCGGGATTCCTGCCGGAAAGATGCCGCGAGTAATTCTCGATCCCCTTGCAAAAGCCGAGTTCGTTGAGCATTTCGAGATCGAAGCGCGTCCTCTGCTCTATCCTTTGCGCTTCCACAAGCTTGTTTTCCCTCTGGTAGAAGGCGATTCTCTCGCGCAATTCCGCCTTGATGGTTTCTATCGCGCGCAAGGTGGTGCTTCTCGGCGTCACGTAATGGCTGGAAGGATAGACGGTGTAGCGGGAAACCTTCTGCTTGACATGGCCCGTGAGCGGATCGAAAAGGGAAAGCGACTCGACCGTGTCGTCGAACATCGAGACCCGGAGCGCAAGCTCGTTGCTTTCCGCCGGGAAGATGTCGAGAATGTCCCCCCTCACCCTGAACACCCCGCGCCTGAATTCGATGTCGTTGCGCTCGTACTGCATGGCAACCAGGCGCTTCACCGCGTCTTTCTGCGACAGCTTCTCGTTCTCCCGAAGATGCAGGATCATGCCGTGATAGTCGACCGGGTCGCCTATGCCGTAGATGGAAGAGACGGTGGCCACGATCACGCAGTCCGGGCGCTCCAGCAGGGACTTCGTGGCGGAAAGGCGCATCTGCTCGATATGCTCGTTGATCGACGAATCCTTCTCGATAAAGAGGTCGCGGGAAGGAACATAGGCTTCCGGCTGGTAGTAGTCGTAGTAGGAGACGAAATATTCGACCGCATTCTCGGGAAGGAAATCGCGCATTTCCGAATAGAGCTGGGCTGCGAGCGTCTTGTTCGGCGCCATGACGATGGCGGGACGCCCCAGCCTCGCGATGACGTTCGCCATGGTGTAGGTTTTTCCCGAACCCGTCACGCCGAGCAGGGTCTGGAAGCGCATTCCGGTTTTGACCCCTTCGACCAGTTTTTCGATCGCTTCGGGCTGATCCCCCGCAGGCTGGAAGGGCTGATGCAGGCGATAGGCGCTATTGGGGAAAGTGACGATCATCGGTATAATTCCGAAGCTGCAAAGGGCAATTTTAACATAGGGATCACCGTGAAACTTTCGACTCGCGTCCAGGCCATCAAACCCTCCCCCACACTCGCCGTCACCGCAAGAGCTGCGAAGCTCAGGGCGGAAGGCCGGGACATCATCGGACTCGGCGCAGGGGAGCCCGATTTCGACACGCCGCAGCACATCAAGGATGCCGCGATAGAGGCGATAAGGCGCGGCTTCACCAAGTACACCGCGGTGGGCGGAACGCCCGGACTCAAGCAGGCGATCGTCGACAAGTTCAAAAGGGACAACGGACTCGAATACACCCCGAAACAGGTTCTCGTCTCATGTGGGGGCAAGCAGAGCTTTTTCAACCTGGTCCTCGCCACCATAGACGAAGGCGACGAAGTCGTGATTCCCGCACCCTACTGGGTTTCCTACCCGGACATCGTCCTGATTGCAGGCGGAAAGCCGGTGATTGTCGAGGCCGGAATCGAGCAGGGCTTCAGGATCACCCCGGAGCAGCTGGAAAATGCCATCACCCCGAAAACCAGGATGGTGGTGATCAACAGCCCGAGCAACCCGAGCGGCGCGGTTTATTCGCTTTCCGAACTCGAAGCGCTGGGCAGGGTTTTGAGGAAGCATCCGCAAATCCTGGTCGCAACCGACGACATGTACGAGCACATCAACCTGGAAGGCTCGAAGTTCGTCAACATCCTCAACGCCTGCCCCGACCTCTATCCCAGGACCATGGTATTGAACGGGGTATCGAAAGCCTACTCGATGACGGGATGGCGCATCGGCTATTGCGCGGGGCCGGAAGAAATCGTCACAGCGATGGAGAACGTGCAGTCGCAAAGCACGTCCAACCCGACTTCGATCTCCCAGGTCGCGGCCGAAGCCGCGCTCTCCGGCGACCAGGGCTGCATCGCTCCCATGCTGGAAGCCTTCAGGAAAAGGCATGTTTATGTGGTCGGGAAGCTGAACGAAATTCCCGGGGTGAAGTGCATTCCCGCGGGAGGGGCCTTCTATGCCTTCGCCGATTCGCGCGGCGCGATCGCGAAGCTTCACCGGGACGGAAAGATCATTGACGCCACCGACATCGCCTTCTGCGAATACCTGCTGGAAAAGGCGGGGGTTGCGGTGGTGCCGGGTTCGGCCTTCGGACTGGAGGGCTACATGCGCCTCTCCTTCGCCACCTCGATGGAGAACCTGGAAGCGGCACTTTCCCGCATCGACAAGGCCGTCAGGTCTTGACCTGAAAGCCTTGAGCCATTAGAATCTCGTTCCTATTCCCTGATAGCTCAGTCGGTAGAGCGACGGACTGTTAATCCGCAGGTCCCTGGTTCGAGTCCAGGTCGGGGAGCCAAACAAAACAAGTAATTAGCCCGGTTCGAAAGACCGGGCTTTTTGCTTTCCGGCTTCAGTGTAACCCCCATGTCAGGTAATCGGCGGCCTCTTGTAAGGTGTTCCATGACAAAAGCATGCGCATCCTTCCTTGCATCCTTCGCAATAAGGGCACCAGTCAGGCGGGCGAAGGTTTCCCGCTTTTTGCCCCGTCGGGCTTAGGCTGGCGCTTAATCGTCAGGCTGCCATCCGCCAGCCTTCGGCGGTTTCCTGGAACACCTGCTTTTCTTCGCCTTCCAGGCGGTCCATGTCGTTCCATTTCGCAATCATGGCCGCAACCTTGGTTTTGCCGTCTGCATGTTCCAGGTAAAGCAGGCGCAGCATCCTTTCGGCGGCCACGGTCGGGCGGCGCTTGCTTCGTTCCCAAAGGGAAATGGTTTGTTCATCGACTCCAAGGCAGTCGGCCAGGCGCTTTTGCGACATGCCCATTTCCACCCGCAGAAAGCGGATTTCAGGCCCGGACAAGCGCTTTCGGTAAGTCACCAGATGATGCGCAATGGCGCGATGCAGCCCGTTAATGTTGTCGATTTCCAGGCACTTGCCATGCCCTTCGATTTCCTCATAGCGGAAGCCGTTTGCCAGCCAGATATTGCGCAGCCCGCAATCGTCGTATTTCAACATTTTTCAGCCCTCGAATACCGTGGCGATGATTACCCATTCGCCATTTTCAGTCAGTTTGAATACCGCCCCTACCGTAACGCGCAGCCCGGCATGTTGCCATGTCACGTTGCAGCGCCAGTCTCCCCGAATATCCTGATGCAATGGCTCGCTGATGGTTCCATGCCCCAAGGTTTCCAGCACTTGCCTTCGGCCAATTTTGCGCTGGCGCATCCGCTGTTCGGCATGGGAAGAAAACAGCAAGCGCCGTTTTCCCTGTGCGGCCTCTCTCAGCCAATCCTTGGCCTGTTTTTCGCTCGGCCTGATCGATTCAATCATGATACATTGTATGGGTAATTATGAGGAATGGCAATCAATGCGTTACCACTCGCAGACCCGGCTTTGCCTGTTCTGCATCGAACCTGATTCCGGCCTGCTCCAGCATCCAGCTTTCTATCTTGTCATGC
>JAJZRP010000040.1:7526-19992 GCA_021802655.1 Pseudomonadota bacterium | reverse complement strand
TATTCAGGCGCACCTGGAATTCGTCGTGCATGCGTTTTCTGGTCGCTTCTTCTATCGCGATATTGCCGCGGTTCCTGTTGAAAATCGGCAGGTTGAGGCTGATGGAATAGCCCTGATAATTGATCCCGGTATTGTCTCTTGCCCGCACTATGCCGACATTGATTGCCGGAAACTGGGCGAGGATCGCCTGCCTCAGGCGCACATCCTGCGCTTCGTAACCTGCGCGCAACGCGAGCAGATCGGGCCGCCATGCTGCAATCCTGTCCAATCTTCCGGAAATGGATTTTCGATCCAGCGCCAGCAAATCCGGTTTTCCCACCAGATGCAGTTCGACATCCGGGGAGAGGCCGAGCAGCGCATTCAGCGCATGGCGGTTCCGGCCGAGACTGCGCTCAACTTCATTGATCCGCCTGTCGATCTCCTGCAGGGCGCTGGCGTCCAGTGTCGCCGCTGCAAGCGTCAGATTCCCGTCGCGAAGCGCAGCCTTTTCTTTTTCATAGCGCTGCATGGCGAGATCCCGCGATTCCTGCAGGATTCCCAGCAGTTTCTGTTCTTCCCTGTTCCTGACGAATAGAAGACGCGCCCGACCGGCGACCTGCCATTCCTGCCACAGCAAGGCAAGGTCAATTTTTCGGTTCTCGGCTTTTGCCGCCGCCACGTTGGATGAATGCATGACCAGAGCGCTGATGTCGTAGGAGAGCCCCAGATCGAAGGCGGTTACATTCTCGCCGGGGGCCGCATTTTGGGGAAATTGAGGCGAGTAACCGATCTGCGGGTCGGGAAGGAGCCCTGCCGCGAAGGCCTGCGCCCTGGCGATGCCGAGATCGTCTCGCGCCAGTTTCAAATCCGGATTGTTGACCACCGCGAGCATCGCCACTTCGGTCATGTCGAGCCCGTCCGAGGGGTCGAACTTGTGCGCGGCGAGCCCGGGAAGAGGCATTTTCGATGTGTCGATGTCGAGGCGCCGCACCGCCGTCTTGAGCGACGGCTTGAGATCGAGCGGATCGGAATGATAACTCGCGCATCCAGCTAGTGCGCCCAGAAGGACAAAAAAGGCCATCGATTTCACGGCATGTTCCATCTGTGACGTTGTCGGCAAACATCGACCTCGCCGCAAGCGGCGAGGTCGATTATGATTGATAAACCTGGAACTCAGTCTGGATGAGCGCTTTCCGGATCATTCTCAAGCACCTTCCCTGTTTTGGCGTCCACGCCTACTTCCTGGGTCGTTTTGCCTTTTTTGATGTCGAAGGAGTAGCGCAGCCCGCTGCCACCCTTTTCCCGTTCCAGTTCCTGGTCGACGATTTTACCCGGGAAAGCCTTCAGGGCAATGGTCCGCGCCTCCTTGAGGCTGATTTTTGCATCCTTGGCGTATTTTTCGCCGGTGTAGGCTTGAGCGCTGAATGCGAAAAGCGTTGCCGCCAAAAAAGCAGCCGATAACACGAGTTTATTTCCGTTCATGATTTTTCCTTGAAAATGAATAAATGCCCTGCATGAGTTTGTCGCCGATTGCCAAAGAAACGCATTCATGGAGAACTCATGCAGCCACTATAGAAGAGAAGAATTAGACGAGAATTAGGACATCGAAAATCACACAATTTCCAGCGGACGGAATCCGATCACCGAGCGCGTCGCTGTCGATAGCGAAATACCAGTCCAGAGCCCGAGTCCCGATCATGCAAACTGATCTTTCCCCCCAGACGTGTCGCTGCATCCTTTGCAATGGCAAGACCAAGCCCGCTGCCTTCGCCTGCCACGCCTTCGATACGATAGAAGGGATCGAAAGCGCGCTTCCGTTCGGAAGCGGGGATGCCCGGACCTGAATCGATCACGTCATATACCGCATCCTCGCCTTCTGTATAAATGTGCAGGGTGATTTCACCGCCATCCGGTGTATAGCGCAATGCATTGTCCAATGCGTTTCTGAGAATCAGGAGCAGCGTTTCCGGTTCTGTACGAAGGATGACATGCTCCATGGCTTCAAGACCTAGATCGAGCCCTTTTGCTTCTGCCATTGGCAGATACTCGGCGATCAATTCACGCGCCATTTTCGATACGTCGACCGCTTCCGGACTGAGGGTGCCGGTCTGGCTTCTGGCAAGATTCAAGAGTTGTTCGGTAAGACGCCGCGCCCGCTCAATTCCGGCTCTGAGGGGTGCGACACGCAAACGCATGGCCTCCAGGGTTTCTGCCTGTTCCAGGTTCTGAGCCTGCAGCGACAGAGCGGTCAGCGGAGTGCGCAATTCATGTGCAGCGTCTGCGATGAAACGCCTTTGCTGCCCCATGAGCCGTTTGATTCCCTCCATCTGGCGATTGATGGCATGAACAAAAGGGGCAATTTCGTCTGGAAGCCCCGCATCAGGCAACGCAGACGGGTACTCTGCCGATTTTTCGTTCAGATTTTGTGCAAGGCGATGCACAGGCGCGAATCCCTTCCGCACGATGCGCACGGCAAGCCAGACCAGCAAGGGCAACAGCATCAGCAACGGTGCAAGGGTGCGCAAGGCGCTGTCAATGGCTATTTCATTGCGCGCTTCAGTCGCCTGGGCTGCCGCGATCCGTGATTCATGACCCGTTTGCCGCACGAATACCCGCCAATAACCGTCTGCGCTATTCAAGGTATGGAAACCAGGCTTCAGATCGGCAGGCAGCCATTTCGGATTTCCGCCAGAGGCCAGATCCATGACTCTTATTCTTACTTCCGGGTCGATGTTGGCAATTCCCGGCTTGCCCGTAGCATGCATCTGGTCTTGCAAAGAACCTGCATCGGCCAGAGCGGCAATTTGCCGCAAGGTATCGTCCTGGAACTCCTGTGCTTCCGTATAGGCGAACCTGAACGAGGCTGCGCCTGCCAGCAATCCTGCCAGGATGATGGTAATCCCGAGGGTGCGCAAGAGGTGTCGCTCGATAGAATGCCTCATGATTTTGCAACCATCCAGCCAGCCCCACGGATATTCTTGATGGCATCCATGCCGAGTTTCTTGCGTACACTGTGGATGAGGAAATCCACGACATTGCTTTCCACTTCCTCGTTCCAGCCATAAATTCGTTCTTCCAGTTCTGTGCGGGTGAGTATTGCTCCTGGGCGTAGCATCAGCGCATAGAGGAGTGCGAATTCCCGAGCACTTAAAAGGTGCGAGGCATCCCCCCGGCGAGCCTCCCTGGTAGCCGGATCAAGGCTTATTATGCCATTGGTGAGGATGGGATTTCCCTGTCCGCCCCGCCGTCGGACGACAGCTCGCAGCCGGGCAAGCAATTCGTTCAAATCGAAGGGCTTGACGAGATAATCGTCGGCGCCAAGGTCCAGGCCCTTTATGCGATTTTCCACATCGTCGCGAGCGGTGATGATAATGATCGGCACCTGCTTCTCGCTCAGTCGCAACAGTCGCAACACTTCCAAACCGTCACGTTTGGGCAGCCCAAGATCGAGCAGCACTGCCTGGTGCTCGTCGGATTCCAGTATCTGACTGGCAGAGGCGCCATCTTTGACCCAGTCAACGGCATAGGCGGCATCCTTTAGAGCGACGCTTACAGCTTCCCCTATCATGGGGTCGTCTTCGACAAGCAGGATACGCATGTTCGATAATTTCTCCTTGAACTCGACGCAGCCAGGGGCGATTCTGCATGATACGGTTTTTCCATTCAAATTCCTGAGCGGAAAATAGGACCGATGGGTTGCCGGATCGACCGCTACAACATGCGCATTCGGACCCAGCAGTCCCTCACCGATCCTGGTCACCATACTACCCTGAATTTTGAAGACCGACACGATACCTGCTTCGCTGGCGACGTATACCCAGCCCGGCTGCGGGTCCCGGCATCCCGCGCGGACTTCTCGCCAGCTTGGGCTTGAGCGCTGAACGCCAGGAGAGTTGCCATAATGAAAATACCCGACAGCATCGTTTTTTACCGTTCACCATGCTTCCTTAAAAGTGGATCGTGCCAGCCGCACTATAGGGAAGAAGAGTTAGAAGAAAATTAAAATAGGCGAAAGCTGCAGTCTTATCCGCTTGTCGCATTCTGCACTGCCCGCGTGCGCAGCTGCCCGCACGCGCCTTCGACCTCCTGCCCTGCGGAGTCGCGCAGCCTCGCCAGAATGCCCATCCGGTTCAGGGTGCCCGCCATATATTCGGCGCGCTCGATCGAGGGGCGACGATAGGCGAGCCCTTCGACCCTGTTGAAGGGAATGAAATTCACCACGGCGTATTTCCCGGCAAGAAGCCGCGCTATTTCCTCCAGCTCCGCATCGCTGTCGTTGACGCCCTCGATCAGGGTCCACTGATACTGGGTCGGGTAGTGGGTGGCGCGCGCGTAGGCTTCCGCCCGCTCCACCAGCTCCTCGACGGGAATCTGCGGCGCACGGGGCAGCAGTCTGGCGCGAAGCGCCTCATTTGTGGCGTGCAAGGACAGGGCGAGCGCGGGTTTGACTTTTTCCAGGGGAAGGCGCTCGAACACGCGCAGATCGCCCACTGTCGAAAAAACCAGGTTCTTGTGCCCGATATTGCCGTGTAGCCCGAGAAACCCGATCGCTTCCAGAACGTTGTCGAGATTGTGGGCGGGCTCCCCCATGCCCATGAATACCACCTTGTCCACCTTGCGGCGTTTTCGGGCGAGCACCACCTGCGCTGCAATCTCTGCGCTGCCGAGCTGGCGCTTCAAGCCCTCCCGCCCGCTCATGCAGAAGATGCACCCCACCGCGCAGCCCACCTGGGTCGACACGCAAAGCCCGCCTCGCGGCAGCAGCACGCTCTCCACCGTCTGGCCGTCGGAGAGTTCCACAAGCAATCTTGCCACGCCTTCTTCCGCCGGATATTCGCTATGCACCCTGGCGAGCGATTCAAGCTCCGCTTCCATGGCTGGCAATTCCCTCCGCAGAGCCGCCGGAAAGAAATCTTTCGCAGCGCTGCGCTTGTTGTCGCAAGAGCTGAGCTGGCTCCAGCTCCGCAGCAGGCGGTCTTCGTGGCAAGGCTTTGCGCCCAGATCGCGCAGGCGCTGTCGAAGTTGAGAGAGATTCATCCGCTGATTTTAACCCGGGCTTGCGGAAAAGGGTTCGGGTGAGGCGGGTTTGGCCGGGAAGCAATGGGCTGTCCCGGATTATGATTTATCGGCGATTTTGCTTTGCTCCGGCGAAAAACATATACTGGCATAAAACAGGCGCGAGGTGTTTCCATGCCGATCATTTCCGTATTTTTCGGGATTATGGAACGAATTCCGGGAGCGGATCAGGATGATTAAGGTAATCGAGGCACGTTATCTTGGAGAATATCGCGTCTCCCTGGCGTTTTCAGACGGCAAGGAGGGGATTCTCGACGGGCGGGAATTGCTGAAAAAGAACGGCCCCCTGCTCGATGCGCTCCGCTCCGAATCCTATTTCCAGCGCCTGTTCATCGATGCCGGCGCCCTCTGCTGGCCCAACGGCCTGGAGCTATCCTCTGCCCGGCTTTACGAGTCGTGCAAGGCACCGGAAACGGTTGCCTGAAGCTGGTTTGGTGGAAGCAATGGAACTGGTCTGTCTTAAGTCAGTCTGACTCTATTTTTCCGCGGGCCGACTTTCCGCCATATTGATCCCGAATCGTTCCGATTGCAACAAATTGGCGCATCCACGGGGGATTTTTCCTTGACGCGACGCGAAATGCCGGGGTAGATTGCAACCATTCCACCACAGGAAGAGCCATGGCCGACGACCTCATGGATCAGGCGATGAGGCTGCATCTCGCTGGACGCCACGCCGAAAGCGAAGCGCTTTACCGGCAGATCGCGCCCGATTCGGCCAAAGCGAAGCATTACCTGGGTTTTCTGCTGCAGCAGACCGGGCGCATGGAAGAAGCGCTCGAACTCATCGAAGCCTCCCTGCTGCACGACAATTTCCATTCCGAATGGCACTACAACCACGGGATCGTCCTCGACAAATTGGGGCGCTGCAATGAGGCCATCGCGGCATTCGAACATTCCCTGAAGCTCGCCCCGGACAATTATTTCTGCAAAACCAGCCTGGGCGCGCTGTTCGAAAAAACCGGGGAGATCGACAGAGCGGAACATCTCTACAGGGAAGCGTCGCAACTCGACCCGCACTGCCCGGACGCCCATTACCTGCTCGCTTCCCTCCTCGTTGCACAGGGAAGATTCCTTGAGGCGCGGTATTTCAACAGCCTGGGGCTCATCGCCGACCCCGCCCGGGACAAGTCGAAAATCAGGCTGGGCATCGCATACTGCGAAGTCGGAGAAAAAGACTGGGCGATTGCCCTCATGGAAAACTGGCTGCTCGAAGAGCCGGGAAACCCCGTCGCAAGCCACATGCTGGCCGCCTTCAGGGGGGATGCGCCAGAGCGCTGCTCCGAGCGCTATGTCGAGGCCGCTTTCGACAAATTCGCGGCGCAATTCGATTCCATCCTGTCCAGACTCGAATATGCAGGCCCCCGATTGCTCCGGGAAGAGTTGCAGCGCACGGGCTTTGCCCAACACAGCCTGAAGGCGCTGGACCTGGGCTGCGGCACGGGACTCAACGGGCAGATCCTGAAATCCGTTTCGCACACCCTGACCGGGGTGGATATCAGCCGGGCGATGCTGGATGCAGCCGAAAAGACGCAATGCTACGATTTTCTTTTCAAATCCGAGATCTGCGCATTTCTCGACGAAAGCCGCGACCGCTTCGACCTGATCACCTGCATGGACACGCTGATCTATTTCGGGAACCTCGGGCCGGTTTTCTCGAAAATCCATGCGCGCCTCGCCCCCGGCGGGCAATTCGTTTTCACGACGGAGAAACTCGCCCCGGATTCCGGCGAAAAGTACGAGCTCGGCATCACCGGAAGATACCGCCACAGCGAGGATTATGTCGCGAGGCTGCTCGAAGAAGCCGGGTTCGAGCCGCCATTTGCAAAAAATGCCGCCATCCGCAAGGAGAGCGGGCAGCCCGTCGAAGGTCGGCTTTATAGCGCCCGGAAACGACGATGAGGCGCGATTGAGGTACAATCCCGGGATTCCACGAACCACCCTCACGCCAATCATCCATGAAAAAACTCAACGGAATGCGCCTCGACCTGACGGTCGAAGCGCTGCGCAGGATACTCCCCCTGAGGGAGCCCGCGGACGTGGCCCTGCGCTTCTTTTTCCGAGACAACCCGAAAATCGGGCGCTCAGAGCGCGCCTTCGTCGCCGAAACCGTGTTTTCCGTCCTGAGAAGGAAAAGCTTCATCGACCATGTCATACAGAAAGCGGACGGCCATGCGGGCACCCCCAGAAAAATCGCCCTCGCCCATCTCTCCAGAATCGAGGGCATGAACCTCAGGGAGCTCAAACCCTATCTTTCGGAATCCGAGGAGAAATGGCTCAATTCGGTCAAGGCCGTCCCGGCGGACGACCTGCCCCTGGCAGTCAAGGCGGAGCTTCCCGAATGGGTCGTCTCGAAGCTCAAACCCGCCATGGATGAAGAGGCCATCCTCTCCCTGGGAAGGGCCATGCAGCAGAAGGCGCCGCTCGATCTGAGGGTGAACACGATCAAGGCGAACCGGAAGGAAGTACTCGAAAAGCTTGGCGGGGAGGCGACAAAATGGTCTCCTGCAGGCGTGCGCATCCAGGACAAGTTCGCGCTCAACGAGCACGACCTCTTCCTGGAAGGCAAGGTGGAAGTCCAGGACGAGGGCAGTCAGTTGCTGGGCTATCTCCTCGCGCCGAAAAGGCGGGAAATGGTGGTCGATTTCTGCGCCGGGGCCGGTGGGAAAACCCTGATGCTCGGCGCGCTGATGGGTTCCACGGGCAGGATCTACGCTTTCGACATATCCGAGAAAAGGCTGGAAAAGCTGGGGCCGAGGCTCAAGCGCTCCGGACTTTCCAACGTCAATCCGCAACTGATCCAGAACGAGAACGACATCAAGGTGAAGCGCCTTTCCGGGAAAATCGACAGGGTGCTGGTGGATGCCCCGTGCAGCGGGCTGGGCACGCTGCGCAGGAATCCCGATCTGAAATGGCGCCAGTCTGAAGCCAGCCTCGAAGAACTCAAGACGAAGCAGGCCGCCATACTCGCGGGAGCTTCCGTGCTGGTGAAACCCGGAGGGCGCCTCGTTTACGCGACCTGCAGCATCCTGCCGGAAGAAAACCGGGAAATCGTGTCGCGCTTTCTCGAATCCCATCCCGGATTCAGGCTGCTCGATGCTTCCGAAATATTGAGATCCCAGCACATCGGTCTGGACACGGGAAAATACCTGGAGCTTCGCCCGGACATCCACGGCACCGACGGCTTCTTCGCCGCAGCCATGGAAAAAACCTGACCCATGGCTGAAGAAAAGCTGGCAATCATGACGCATCCCCCGTCGCTTGTTACGGAGCGGCTCGAACTGCGCCCCCTGAAAAAGGAGGACGGCGGCGACTTCCTGTCGATTTTTTCCAATCCAGAGGTGACGCGGTATTACGAAGTCGACACCATGACCAACCTCCTGGAGGCGAGCCGCCTGCTCGATCATTTCATGGCCATCGGGCGGCTCGGGATCAGCCTGAAGGGGGATTCCGGAATCATCGGCAGCTGCGGGCTGTTCGCCATCAATGCGGAATATTTCTCCGCATCCCTGGGCTACGATCTGGCGCGGGAATACTGGGGGAAGGGAATCATGACCGAGGCGCTCAGGGCCCTGCTCGGCTACGGCTTTTCCTCGCTGGGGCTCAACAGGATCAATGCGCTGACCTATCCCGACAATGCCGCCTCGATCAGGGTGCTGGCGGGGCTGGGCTTCAAAATGGAAGGGACCATGCGCGAATTCGGCTTCTGGAAGGGCAGCTTTCACGACATGGACCTGCACGCCCTGCTGCGCAGCGAATGGCGCTTCTGACACTTCAAAGCGGCTTCTCGCGCGCATCCCTCAGTATTTTCACCACCTCTTCATCCTCGACCTGGGGAAAGTCCCTGTAGAACTGCCCCACTGCCTGGAAGTATTCCGGAGCTTCCAGGCAGACGGTTTCGTCGGCAAGCGGCCTTATTTTCTCCAGCGTGTCGGGAGGGGAAACCGGAACCGCGCAGACCAGCTTCGCAGGATTTCTCGAACGCAATGCATGAAGCGCCGAGATCATGGTCGAGCCGGTGGCGAGCCCGTCGTCGATGACGATGGCGATCCTCCCTGCGGGGTCGATTGGAGGCATGTATCCGGCGCGCCTTTTGGCGATGACTGCGAGCTGAGCCGCTTTTTCGCGCTCGATGTATTGCGGCCCTGCGCCCTCGGCTGCCGCATAATCCGCGACATAACACCAGCCGGATTCGTCCACCGACCCTACCGCGAATTCCGGGCTGTAGGGCGAGCGCAGCTTCCTCACCAGAACGACGTCGAGATCTCCCTGCAGTTCCGCGGCGATGATTCTGCCCATGGGAACGGCGCCGCGCGGAATGGCGAGTATCAGCGGATTCTTCCCCCTGTAATGCGCCAGTCTTTTCGCAAGCAGCCTTGCGGCTTCCTCCCTGTCAGCGAACATGATCCCCCCTCTCGTTCCAGCATAGCAAAGAAATCAGGAAAGGACGGCGGGAAGCTCCTTCGCAAGCAGGTTCTTCTCGGATACCGCCTTGCCGCAAAGCGCGAATCCGAGCGTCTTTCCGTCTTCGCCCAGGAAAACCGATTTCACGCCGTCCGTATCGGCTTCGGTATGCCAGGCGCCGATCGAGCCCGGTTTCGGCGGGGAAACCACAGCCGGGCAGGAAGGCGTCTTGACGACGACGGGCATGGCGGGATAAACGAGAGATTCCCTTTTTCCCAGCACATTCTGAGCGAGGATTCTGGATGCGTGCATGATGGGCATCACGAAGGGCAGAACCTGCCCCTCGACTTCCATGCAGTCCCCTATTGCGTAAACATCCCGGGCGCTGGTTTCCAGTTGCCGGCTGACCAGAATTCCCCTCGCGCACTCCATTCCCGCATCCTGTGCAAGCCCGATCCTGGGCTTCAATCCCACTGCGGAAAGAACGATGTCGGTCTGGAAAGCGCTGCCGTCTTCGAGGAGGATGCTCCCCTTTTCGATTTTCGAGATCTTCGCTCCCCAATGCCATGCGATGCTCTTCATGGCATTCTCCATCCATTTCCCGCATTCCGGCGTGACGAGCCGGCCCAGCGGCTGGCTCGCGATGTCGAAAACATCGACTTCGAATCCCGCACGGGCAAGATCGTCAGCGAATTCGCAGCCGACCAGACCCGCGCCGATTATCGCGACCCTCCTCTTCCCTTCCAGCGCTTCCCTGAATTTTGCATAGCCGGAAAGGTCGTTGACTGAAAGCGCGTCCGCATGAAGACGCAGCGGGTCCGCGCCGAGAGCGAGCACCAGCTTCGAATAATGCAGCCTCTCTGCCCCTATCGAAATCTCGTGGTCATTGGGGAAAACCGCATCCACGCGGGCATCAGTTCTGACTTTCGCATCCAGTTCATCTGCCATCTGCGCGGCGGTCTTGATGACGAGCGAATCCGGATTTTTTCCCGAGGAGAAGGCGTTCGAGAGCATGGGCTTGGAATAGAAATTTCCGGAATCCATCGAGACCAGAAGGAGCGGGACATTGCTGTCCAGCCTTCTGATCTCCTTCGCGCTCTGGTAGCCTGCAAGCCCGCTCCCCACGATCACGACCGGTTCCATGATGTCAGGCCTCGGCCATCTCGAAATCGGATTTCGCCACGCCGCAATCCGGGCAGCACCAGTTTTCAGGAATGTCTTCCCATTTCGTTCCGGCAGCTATGCCCTCTTCTGGCATGCCGACAGCCTCGTCGTAAACGAATCCGCAAACCACGCATTGCCATCTTTTCATGGCTTTCTCCCGGTTGAAATTCTTTCGAGCGCCTCGCGGTAATGGGCGGCATGCCGTTCCTCCACCTTCGCCAATGCCGAGAAGCGCTTTGCCGCCTTCTGCAGGGTGGCGATGAACCTTTGCGCATGCTCCTTCGATTCGGCTATCTGCTCGTCCATCTCGGCAAGCGCATCGACTCTTCCCTCCTCCTCGGCTTCCTTCCTGAAAGAAGGGTACATCTCGGTATATTCGTAAGTTTCACCGGCTATCGCCATTTCCAGGCATTTTTCCGGCGTCGTCGCATCCGCCGGATAGAGCAGCTCGAGATGGCCGAAGGCATGCAACACTTCCTGGGCTGCGGTTTCCTCGAACACCTGCGCGGTTTCGACATCCCCGGCTCTGCGGCACTGCCTGGCGAAATAGAGGTATTTGATGTGGGCCATCGACTCGCCCGCGAAGGCGGATTCGATGTTCCTGACGGTCGGCGATGATTTCATTTCAGTCTCCTTTGCATACACAAGAGCAAATGCTCGGGAACCATGTTACAAAGGAGAGAACGCCCGGTCCAATTGATTGTTTATGCCGTATCGATAGGGCCAGATTATGATCCGGCAATTTTCCCGTCGAGCGGAATGATGCCGGGAAGATTGCAGTCCAGGATCGCCTGCCTGACCGCCTCGACGGCCTGCGGCCTGTAGAAGCTCTTGCGCCAGGCGAGCACGACGCGCCTCGAAGGCACAGGGGACGAAAACGGCCTGATGGCTATCAGGGAATTTTTCGACTCCTCGGCATCCGCTGCGGTTGCAGGCAGCACGGTGATGCCGGCGCCGGATGCGACCATGTAGCGGATCGTCTCCAGGGAACTGCCTTCCACGGTTTTCTGCAGACCCGAGGAAGCTGCGATGGTGCGGCTCAGGGCGGAACTTGCCTGCAGCACCTGATCCCTGAAGCAGTTGCCCGCCGCAAGCAGGAAAAGGTTGTCCTGGGCAAGCTGGGAAGCCGAAATGCTGGCTTTGGAAACCCATTTGTGCCCGATGGGCAATGCAACGCGGAAAGGCTCTTCATAGACTTCCTGCGTCACGATCCCGGGTTCGGAAAACGGGGCGGAAAGAATGGCGACATCGAGCTCGCCGCGCTTCAGAAGATCGGCGAGGCGGTTGGTGAAATTCTCCTGGATCAAAAGCGGCATGAGCGGCGCCCTGTCGTGCAGCACCGGAATCAGCCTGGGGAACAGGTAAGGGGCGATGGTATAGATCGCGCCTATCCTGAGCGAGCCGTTCAGTTGCTCCTTCCCCTTGTGCACCATCTGCCTGATCGCAGTTGCCTCTTCCAGGACGCGTTTTGCCTGGACCACGACCTGCTCCCCTATCGGCGTCACGGAAACGTCGCTCATGCCGCGTTCGAAAAGCGTGACGCCGAGTTCGTCCTCGAGTTTTCTCACCGCCACGCTCAGGGTGGGCTGGCTGACAAAGCAGGATCTTGCAGCCCTGCCGAAATGCCGCTCTCTTGCCAACGCCACGATGTATTTGAATTCCGTGAGTGTCATGATTCCCCTTGCCGAGCCGATACAATAGCGCTGTAGAATCGATCAATATAGTCAAAAATCCTTTTCTTGACAAGAAAATAGCCTGTCAGCTGCCGAACAGCCCTTTCAGAATCTGTTCCTTCACCTTGTCCTTGAGCGAGGAAGCCTTGCCGAGATTCAGCCCTATCCCGGAA
>JAJZRP010000040.1:0-7426 GCA_021802655.1 Pseudomonadota bacterium | reverse complement strand
TATAGTCAAAAATCCTTTTCTTGACAAGAAAATAGCCTGTCAGCTGCCGAACAGCCCTTTCAGAATCTGTTCCTTCACCTTGTCCTTGAGCGAGGAAGCCTTGCCGAGATTCAGCCCTATCCCGGAAAAGAGCTTCAAGCCGATGTTTCCTTCCAGACTCAGGGTGCGCCCGGTTTCATCCCCGACGAAGGCCACGATCTGCGGCTTGTAGCCGTTCATCGACCTTGATTGCGACATAGGCGAGAAACAGCAAAAACGCCGCGAACGGGAATGGCTATCGGCAACCCCGTATTTGAAAACCTTTTTCATTTTGGTCATCCACGGTCATATAATTGATTAATTCTATCCCAAAGGGGAAAGCATGGAAGCACGGCCCGAGAAAATTCGCGATGCGGCATGGCCGCCCGACAGCGACGGCAAATACCGGATCGTGATCGAAGCCCTGGCCGACGGAATCGTCCTTTTGGATCTGGACGGCACAGTCATCGACTGCAACCCCGGGGCGGGGTCCATTCTGAACCTGTCCTGCACAGAAATTCTCGGCAATAAATTTTCCGGCATCGGACTCGATTTCGTCCAGGAGAACGGCTCCCCCTTCCCGAAAAAAAAGCTGCCTTATGCGATCACGCTCGGCACGGGAAAAACCTGCAGGAACGTCGTCATGGGGCTTGCCAGGCCCAGGAGCGACACGGCCTGGATCAGGGTCGATTCGGAAATCCTTTCCAGCCGGGGCCACCCCTTCGCCATCCTGGTTTCCTTTTCGGACATCAGCCTGCGCAAGAAGCACCAGGAGGAACTCCAGCAATCCTACAGCACATTGCGCGAACTTTCGTTCAGGCTGCAACATGCACGGGAAGTGGAAAGGGCGAGCGTCGCAAGGGAGATCCACGACGAGCTCGGCTCCGCCCTCACCTCGATCAAATTCGACCTGAGCTGGGCCGTCGAGAAGATGGGCAACAAGGCGCAGTTCGAGGAAATATTCAAGGCTCTGGATGCCGCCCTCCAGAGCGTCAAGAAAATCTGCACCGACCTGCGGCCCGCCATCCTGGACGACCTCGGATTGCTCGCCGCAATCGAGTGGCAACTGGGCCAGTTCGGCAGGAAGACCGGCATCCGCTGCAAAATCGAGACCAAAAGCAGGGAGCCCGTCGTCCCGCAGGATGTC
Organism: Pseudomonadota bacterium; assembly: GCA_021802655.1. Lineage (GTDB taxonomy): Bacteria > Pseudomonadota > Gammaproteobacteria > Burkholderiales > JABEVD01 > JABEVD01. The sequence continues at coordinate 6,261 of JAJZRP010000040.1, read as the reverse complement.
GCCACCGGCATCTTCCGCATCTTCCAGGAAACGCTCACCAACATCGCCCGCCATGCCGAAGCGGCGAACGTGCGGGTCAGGTTCCAGGCGAACGAGAAGGATATCCTGCTGACGGTGAGCGACGACGGCAAGGGGATCGACCCCAAAAGAAGCGCAGTCTCGAAATCCCTGGGGATTCTCGGCATGGCGGAGCGTGCCCAGGCCCTCGGCGGCACCCTTGTCGTGCATCCGGCAAAACCGAGGGGAACGAGGGTGGAACTCTCCATTCCCCTGGAGAGGCGGACATCCCGAAGGGCTACCGCCTCCAGTATCCCCTGAATTTCTCCATCACCTCATCCATTTCGGATTCGGAGAGGATGTTGGGCTCTCCGATCTGCAGCGCACGCCAGTATTGCTCGCAAAGCGATTCCACCTCCACGGCAAGCCCCATCGCCTCATCCAGATCGCGCCCTGTGGCGATCATGCCGTGGTTGGCGAGCAGGCAGGCGCGCCTGTCCTGGAGCGCGGCAAGGGCGTGATCCGACAACGCCTGCGTGCCGAAAAGCGCATAGGGTGCGCAGCGTATCGAGGTTCCGCCTGCAACTGCGATCATGTAATGGAAAGGCGGCACTTCCCTGCCCAGGCAGGCGAGCGTCGTGGCGAAAGGGGAATGGGTATGCACGACCGAGCCGATCTCGGGGCGGTTCGCCAGGATATCCCTGTGAAAGCGCCATTCGCTCGACGGCTTCTCGCCCGAAACGACTTCGCCGGAAAAATCCATGAGCACCATGTCTTCGGGATGCATGGCTTCGGGAGACAATGCCGAAGGGGTGACGAGGAAATTCGCTCCATGGCGCAGCGAAATATTTCCCGCAGCCCCCCGATTCAATCCCAGTTCGACAAGGTGCATGGAGGCTGCGACCATCTGCTGCCGAAAACCGTATTCCGTCATTTCTTCCTGCATGGATAGGTCTCTTCCAGCGCCTGCCTCACCAGCAGGCTGGCCGGCATTTTCCGCTTTCCCGAATGGGAGTCGAGGTATTGCCCTACGATTTCCTCGGCATGGGAAGCGGAAAGCTTTTCCGGAATGCACAGAACGCCGGCGAGCGCCTCGGTCGCCCCCTGAACGTAACCGATGTAGAAGCCCGCATCGATGGCATCCGTGGCAAGCTGCTGGCCGGAATCCTGGACCATTCTTTCTTTCGCACGGTATCTTTCGAACAGCTTGTTCCCGTCGAGATAACCGTCTGCGCAAGCGCCAGTTGCATAGAGCGCCAGAATCAGCGCCGGAATCGTCTTCAGCATGTTTTCTCCGATTGGCAGATACCCGATTTTAGCAGACGGTCAGAGTTCGAAGGACTCGTTGAGGGAGGGCATCACGACCCTGCCCTTCAAAAGGGAAGCGAACCGGCTCATGCACGCCTCTTCGCCATGCACCAGGAAAGTGGTCCGGACGCCCCCTATTCCCTCATGCCATTGCAGAAGCTCGGCCTGATCGGCATGGGCGGAGAAGCCGTTGATGGTGTGGATGCGGGCGCGCACCGGCACTTCCCTGCCGTAGATATGCACTTCCTTCGCCCCGTCGATGATCCTGCGGGCGAGCGTTCCGTTCGCGGCATAGCCGACGAAAACGACGCTGCAGTTTTCCTTTCCCAGGCTGTTCTGGAGATGGTGCCTGATCCGCCCTCCGGTACACATCCCGGCACCCGCCATGATCACCGCGCCGCCGTTGATCCGGTTGATCGCGATCGAATCCGCCGTCTCGCGGGTGAAATGCAGCCCCTGCAGGTGGAAGGGATCGCGCCCCTTGCGGAACATCTCGGCGGTTTCCTGCGCATAGCATTCCGGATGCTTCCCGAAAATCTCCGTGGCGGAAATCGCCATCGGCGAATCCAGGAAAACCTGGGTGGTTCTTGGAAATCTGCCCGACTCGACCCCCTCCCTCAAAAAATACAGCAATTCCTGCGCCCGCTCCAGAGCGAAGGTCGGAACGATCACGTTGCCGCCCCGTCCGAAAGTGTCTTCCACGACCCCGTAAAACTCCTCGACGGAAGGCTCGAAGGGCCTGTGCAGGCGGTCTCCGTAGGTGGTTTCCATGATCACGAAATCCGCGCTTTCAGGGGTGACGGGGCTTCTCAGTATGGGCCTTCCCGAATTGCCGATATCGCCGGAAAAAAGCACGGAGCGCTTTTTCCCTTTTTCCTCCAGTTCGAGAAGAATGCTGGCAGAACCCAGGATATGGCCCGCATCCAGAAAAGTCGCCCTGATGTTCGGGGCAAGCTCCAGGGATCTGCCATAGCTCGCCGTGCGGCCGAAAAAGTCGAGGGCGTAGAAGGCATCCATCAGGGAATAGAGCGGAACCGAAGGCGCATGATTGCGGCGGTGGTGAACCTCCTCTTCCTGGAGGTGGGCGGCATCGAGCATCACGAGGCGGGAGAGCTCCCGGGTTGCTGCGGTGGTCACGATCTCGCCCCTGAAACCCCGCTTCACCAGAAGCGGAAGCCTCCCGCAATGGTCCAGATGGGCATGGGTGAGCAGGACGTAGTCGATTTGCGCAGGATCGAACCCGAAGGATTCGGCATTCTCCTCCTCGATCTCACGCCCGCCCTGATAGAGGCCGCAGTCGATCAGTATCTTTTTGTCGCCGCATTCGATCATGTGGCAGGATCCGGTAACCCCGCGGTCCGCGCCGTGGAAAGAAATTTTCATATCGCCTCGCTCATTTTCCGAACAATCCCTTGATCGCGCTCCCCGCCGCTTTCTGCCCCCGATGATATCAGGGATCGAACCTGACGGTCACGCCCCGAAACTGAATCCATTTTCGCCGAACGGCGCCTGGCAGGCGCCACTTCCGGATCGCAAGCTTTTCAAATTGCTTTCAAAATTATGTGGGATTTGCCGACTTGGGAGGAAGGAAAAACTCGCGAGGGTGTCTGACAAGCCGCCTCATCAAGCTTGAAACCAGTAACCCCCACTGCTCGAAGGAAACTTGACGGGCACGCAAAGCAATGGACAGCGCTAAAGTAAAACTCACCGCAAGGTTGGTCAATCCGATCGCGGCAACCCCGGCCACAGACCATGCAAGCGTATTCCAAGCCATATGGAAGTCGAATGCGACGAGCGCATAGCCGACATAAGCAGAAGAAAAAGCGATATGACGAATGTCGAGAGGTAATCCGAACAGTACACCTACGGCTGTTACGCCACCCAGCATGCAGCCGAAGTAGAAATTGCCGGCTAATGCACCCAGATTGTTTTCCACATAGTTGACGAGTCGACGCTGAAGCATCCCTCCCATCAACCGGCGCAACCAGTTGAGCTGCATCAATCGCTGCGGAATCTTGTTGTAAGCTCCCAGGTTATCGTAATAGCCTGCAACCAGTCCGGACAAGAACAGGCAGATGCCTGCGATCGCTGCATAAGCTATGGCTCCGCTATGTATGGGGTCGATACCTTCCACCAAATGGCGGGCATTGTCTGCGTTTATAAACGGAGTGCCGGTCAGACGCAGTACAGCAAGACCAAGCAACACCGACATGGGAATGGCAACGCTGACGTTACCGAGAATCGCCGCAATCTGGCTTCTTATCGTTCGCGCAATCAGGGTTGTCAAATTTTCCAGATCCCGCTGCCGCCCGATTCCATCACCAATGCTCGCCGCAAGAGTCGCCGCAGTCATCGCAGGCTGTTTGGTGGCTACGGTAAAGCGTAAAAAATGTATCAGTACGAAGCCGAGTCCATAATTCAGGCAGACCAAGAGTGCCTGGGTAAGCGGCGGCATTAGCTGCTTGCCGATTGAGAGTTTGATCATGGCCATGAAGGCTATGATAAATCCCGCACCCAGTGCCGAACGCCACATTTCGAAATATTCAGACCGGGTTTCCGCAATGTAATGTTCTCCCGCGCGGCTGGCATTTTCGGTAACCCTGAGCGCCAGCAACCTCATACTTTGGTGCCAATGATGACGCAAATCGTTCTTCCGACACTCGGCCTGCACCAGAGTCTTGAATAAGGCGACCACTATAGCGTAGTCATTTTCCCCGCGACGACTGCTTCGCAGTGAGTCGAGCAATGCAAGTAGTGATAAATGTCGCTCCAGATGTTGCTGCAGTCGTTTGAGCACGAAGGTCAGTCGGATACTGGTGCCTTCCAGGGTGGCACGACGGTGGATGCGCTGGATTAACTTATCGCATTGATCGAGCAGCACGGTCAATTGCTTGTCATCCTCGCATGGCTCATCCGTATTGAGCCACCAGTTTTCAAAATTCGTGAGATAAGCCTGGGTTTCAGTGTTTTGGGCGAGAAAAGGCGACTCGAATTCTTCGATACCGGGTTCCAGTCGGATCAACTCGGGCTCGAGGCCGATGGCCGAAATATGATAAGACAATACCCTGATCGCCTTGATCACTTGTGCCACTGCAGGGGGGATTCCGGGTGATGGAGGTTCCTCATCAAAGCGCAAGGCTTTCAGCAGGTCAACCCAGCATGCGTCGGGGACAGCGTTTACCCATATTTCGTCGCTGGGCCGGTAAAATAGTTGTGTGAGCAGATCTTTCATGCGCAAAGGATCAACCACTTCTGGCAATACCTTGTGAGAGATACGCCGCGCGGCTTCTGAAAAAAAACCGGTATTCGGCAATATGCCTACGGACGCATACATCGAGACTTGTTCAAGCTCACTGAACAGGGACAACAGACTCCCACGTAATTCGGCTCGGAAATCCGCATGTTGAGAAAGTAGATAGCACAATGCATAGATGGCCCGAGTTGCGGCTTCGCCGTTGCCGGAGCGAGCCGGCCTTATTTGCGCAACCAGTTCGGATAGCATAATAGTCGGACTTTGCGTGGGACCATCGCAATGGTTTAGCAGGGATTCCATGGGCATGGCAGGTATTCGAACTGAAAAATTCAGATAGAGAAAATCTGGCGGTCGATCAAAAGATATCACATGGTAAGCGGCGGTAGTCAAGATAAATGGCGATTTCAGCCATGGATACATGGCACAAAGATGGCGCCGTGTCTCCATATAGAGACACATTAACCTGTTAAATATACTGATAATTCTTGCACATCGCTGATCCTGCGTCCCTCACGGGCGACACATTCAAGCGGGTGTGCAAACGGTGAATTTTTAACCTAATGATAAATATGAGTATTTATTCATGGCACGCTATCTGCTTAAGTGTCGGTGCCCCTGACAGAAAGTGCTCGGGCAACTCAATCTATCCGACATAAAGGAAATTATTATGAGCAAACTGTTATCCCTGCTGATTGCCAGTATTTTTGCCTCCGCTTCCATAGCGGCCGTAGCCGCTGAGGACATCGGCTCCAATGCAAAGGCCAAGCACGAGGTCAAGCACGACGCCAATAAAGAAGCGAGTCACAAGGTCAATCATGTCGCCAAGAAAAAGGCAAAACACAAAGCCAAGCACGCAATGGCCAAAGATTCCCAGCAAGGCATGATGAATTAACATTACCGCACGGGAATATAGGCTTATTACGTTCCCATTCCCTTTGTTTGCCCCTTCGGCCCGCTCCATGCCGATTGCCGGAAGATGGCTTTTCGGTATGACCGCGTGGAGCGGTCATGCCGATCCCGGCCCCGCCAAACTGGGCCCACTGGAGATATTCGATGAAGATAAGATGGGGAATAGGGTTTAAGCTTGGAATTTCTGCCCTGATCTTGCTGACATACTTTGCTTTAAACGACTATTTTTACCAGGCACTGACTGTCACGCCAACCGAATCCAGGATCGCGGACTATGCCGGCGCATTGTCCGTATCTCAGACTGCCAGACTCATTGATACGCTCGACGCAGCGGAGCGGGCGACCGGGGCGCAGATATCCATCCTGATTGTTCCCTCCCTGCACGGCGAATCTGTCAAGAAATATGGCGAACGCGTTGCTGCGGCATGGTGGCCGGATCAGAACGAAGTGGACAAGCATGTTCTCATGCTGATCACGACCAAGGAGAGGCAGGCCTATCTTAGGGTGGGTGACGGCTTGCAGGATACGCTTCCGGCGTCGTCTGTAAAGCGCATCCTTGCCGACAACATTCGGCCTGACATCCGGGAAGAACGGATCGCTGAAGGATTGTCTTCCGGCATCGAAGCCATTTTTTCAGAAATCGCGAAAGAGCGGGTGGAAGAGATCTGGCCATCCATGCACAGGGCATTTGAAAAACCGGATAGCCTGATGGAATTGCTGGTTTATTCATTACTGATAGCTGCGCTGGTAATGATTCTCAAAAAATCACTATCTTGGGCCAGAAAGAAAGATCG
>JAJZRP010000039.1 GCA_021802655.1 Pseudomonadota bacterium | reverse complement strand
CAGACCCTGAAGGAACTCTGGGCGAGGAAAGGCCCCGACCTCTTCTACGCGGGAAACAAATACAGGAAAGAGTGGCTGGTTCAATGGCTGCAGAATCCGACCCGGATCAGGCCTGCCGGGGAATTCTACGAGGATCACATCAAGCCGGGGGAAAAGCACGACGAGATCGATCCTGCGACTTTGAAGCCGCATGTCTCCCTGTCGAAGGATGACGCACAGGCGGTAGCCGATGCATTGATGACGCTGAAGCCGAAGAGCGACCTGATTGCGAAGGAAAAGATCGAGGAAGGCACGATTTCGAAATCGATGGGCGAAATGGTGTTCGACAAATTCCTGGGCTGCATGGCCTGCCACAGGATAGAACCCGATTACGGCGGGCTTTCAGGACCCGAGCTCTATACCGCGGGAGATCGCCTGCAGCCCGAATATATCGCGAGCTACATCAGGAGCCCTCAGGCGTGGGACCCGAAAATCTGGATGCCCAACAAGCATGTATCCGACATGAACATCCAGAAGCTCGTCCATTACCTCGAAGCATTGAGCCAGGAGAATAAAAATGGGAAATAAGCTGATTTTCCTGACCCTTCTCGCCTTGTCGCTGCCAGCCCTGGCAAAGGAAGCGGCCCGGGACAATTACAGGACCTATTGCGTTCAATGCCACGGCATGGCTGGAAACGGCAAGGGTGTGAACATCAGGGACATGTCGGTGCAGCCCCGGGACCATACCGACGCCAAGGCGATGTCCGCGCGTTCCGACGACACGCTTTTCAAGGTGATCAAGGAAGGCGGACTTTCGATAGACAAGTCGGTGTTGATGCCGCCCTGGGGGGATACCTTGAGCGACGATGAAATCAGGGACATGGCGCAATATTTGCGCACGCTGTGCAAATGCAAGTTCGGCGGAAACTGAAATTAAAGGGAGGAACGGATATCGAAATAGCCACTTTAAGACAAAGCTTGAATATCATCAACCATTAGAGAGGGGATTCACCATGAATGCATTCAGAAAGACAACGTTAGCAGTATTGACCGCATCGACACTCCTGGCAGTGCAGCACGCGAATGCGAAAACGGTCGCAGTGACCCTGACTGCCAAGGAAGTAACGCTTTCGGTAGACAACAAGGGCGCTACGAAATACGCGGCCTGGACCTTCAACGGCAGTATCCCTGGCCCTGTCGTGCGCGTGAAGGAAGGCGATACCGTCGACTTCACCCTGATCAATCCGTCCGAGAACAAGAATTCGCACGCAATGGACTTCCATGCGGCCCAAGTCGATGTCCTGAACGAATTCGCGCCCATCAAGCCCGGTGAGAAGAAGCATTTCACTTTCGAAGCCAAGGTGCCCGGCGTATTCATGTACCACTGCGGCGCAAGCCCGATGGTCCAGCATATCGCAAGAGGCATGTACGGCGTCATCATCGTCGATCCGAAGGAAGGCTATTCCAAGGCTTTCCCCAAACCTGACCGCGAATACGTTCTGGTCGAAGGCCAGTATTTCCCGGATGCCGAGAACTACAAGGCCATGCTCGAAAACCAGGGGTGGGCTGGAAACCTGATCAACGGCAAGATCCTGCACTACGATCCCGTACATGATCCGGATGCATCCCAGGTCCTCGAATCGAAGCCCGGCGAGCGCGTCAGGATCTATTTCGTGAATGCCAACATCAACATGCCCGTCGCTTTCCATCCCATCGCTGGAATCTGGGACAGGGTCTACATCAATGGCAATCCCAAGAACACGCTTTACGGCATCCAGACCTACAACGTCGCCGTGGCTGAAGGGGATGCCTTCGACATCGTCTCGCCCAAGGATCGTGCAACGAACAATGCCATCGTCGATCACACGATGGGGGCGGCATTGCGCGGCGCCATCACCGTGCTGATGAACAAGCCCGATGCCGATCCCCAGAAGGGCAAAGGCGACGAAATTCTGCTGAAATAGTTTGCTCCTTGGGGAGGGGGAAACCCCTCCCTTTTTTCACCGACCAGGCACTTCAGGAAAGCTTCATGTCGAAAAAAGGTGCAATCGCACTGTCAGGCATTTTAATTGCGTCGGCCTTCCTGTTTCCTCATGTTTCGATCCGCTGGATCGATTCCAAGCCCGTAATCTCGTCCAAGCAGAAAGACTTCGCCGGCAGCACCTACGTTTGCCCCATGCACCCGGAAATCATGCAGGATCGCCCGGGGAAATGCCCTGTCTGCGGCATGGATCTCGTTCCCGCGGGGAATGCAGGCCATGATCCTGCGCTTCATGTCGATGCAGCATCGACGGAGAAACTGGGTATCCGCCTCGCTCGCGCGAGAGAGGCCAAAATCAGCCGCGACATCCCGACTTACGGCAGCGTGGCATACGATGATAACAGTCAATTCAGCTTCAACTCGAAATTCGACGGCTGGATAAAGAAAATCCATGTCCATTCCGTAGGAGAACAAATCGAGAAGGGGAAAATACTTTATGAAATTTATTCTCCGGAACTGATCGACAGGGAGAAAAAATACCTCCAATTCCTGCAACGCAGGGACCAGATCCTTCAATCAGTGGGCGATGTTTCGCAGCAGGAAAACGAATATGTGATGGCTATGCTGGTGGAATATTCCCGGCAGAAGGAAAGCTTTTATAACGAAGACGTCGATCCGGAAGCAGTGCGATGGATCGAGGATTCTCGTCAGACCAGGGAAGTGGTGAAGATCGTTGCAGATAAATCCGGGGTCGTGACACAAATCAATGCTAGAGAAGGTGCTTTTGTTGGGGCATCCTCTCCCGTATTCACACTGGCCGACCTTTCGACCGTCTGGATTGATGTCGTGCTTTACCCCGACCAGACAGGCAGTGTGAAGACAGGAGATTCCGTGTCCATAAGAGATTCGGGCGGACGGAAAATCCCAGGGAAAATAAGTTTCATCAGCCCGATCGCCGAAAACAACAAAGTGATCGCCAGGATCACCATGGACAACAGGAAATACCACCTTCGCCCAGGAAGTTTCGTCGATGTCGCCATCCATGCCGAGCCCCATGAAGCGATTCTTCTGCCGCGCTCTGCAGTCATGCATACGGGGCATGGGAACAAGGTGATGCTGTTTCTCGGAAACGGTCGTTTCCTGCCTGTCGACGTCGAGACCGGGATAGAGGGGGAAAATGAAATCGAGATTCTGGACGGCCTTCAGGAAGGCGCGCAGGTAGCGGTGAACGGCCAGTTCCTGCTCGATGCCGCAGCATCGCTCCAGGATGCCGCCATGCGCATGCAGTCCGGGAAAATGCATGCCAAATAGCAGGATTGTCCCGAGAATCATCGACTGGTCCCTGAGAAACCGGATCATCGTTCTTCTCTCCGCCCTACTTGTCGTGATCTGGGGAATTCATTCCTTCAGGAACATGACGCTCGACGCGATCCCCGATCTTTCCGATATTCAGGTCATCGTCAAGACGGCCTATCCCGGACAATCTCCTGAAATCGTCGAGGACCAGGTCACCTATCCCCTCGCATCCGCCCTCCTATCCGTCCCGGGTTCGACTGCCGTTCGCGGCTTTTCGATGTACGGCGAATCTTACCTTTATGTCCTTTTCAAGGACGGGACCGATCCCTACTGGGCGCGCTCCCGTGTCCTGGAATACCTGAACCAGATCGAGTCCCGCCTGCCCCCTGGCGTTACTCCTGCGCTGGGGCCTGATGCTTCCGGGGTAGGCTGGGTTTTCGAATATGCGCTCGTGGACCGGGGCCACAGATACAACCCGGACGAATTGCGCGCGCTGCAGGATTATTATCTCAAGTTCGAACTGCAAAGCGTACCGGGAGTATCGGAAGTGGCAAGCGTCGGGGGGATGGTGAAGCAGTTCCAGGTCGAAGTCGACCCGAACAAACTGGCCGCCTACAGGATCGGCCCGGAACAGATTGCAAAAGCGATCAGAGAAGGCAATGCTGCAGGCGGCGGCTCAGTGGTTGAAATGGGGCATGCAGAATACATGGTGAGGGCGAAAGCCTACCTGAAGTCCCTGGATGACCTGAGAAAAATCCCGCTAGGGCTCGATGCGCGCGGTTTTCCGATCAGGCTTCAGGATGTCGCGCATGTCCAAACGGGGCCCGAGCAGAGGCGCGGCGTAACGGACCTTGACGGGGACGGTGAAGTGACGGGCGGCATCGTCGTGATGCGCTACGGCTACAATGCCCTGGATACCGTGAAGCGGGTCAGAAAGCGGCTGGATGAAATCAGATCCGGTTTGCCTCCCGGCGTCGATGTCGTGATCACCTACGACAGGTCCGGGCTCATCGAACGCGCAGTCAAGACGCTGGAAGGCAAGCTGCTTGAAGAATCCCTCGCTGTTGCGCTGGTCTGCCTCGTTTTCCTGTTTCATCTGAGATCGTCCTTGGTGGCAGTCGTTACGCTTCCAATAGGCATTCTTGCAGCCTTCATCGTCATGAAGGAGCAGGGGGTGACGGCCAACATCATGTCCCTGGGCGGAATCGCGATCGCAATCGGTGCCATGGTCGATGCGGCCATCGTCATGATCGAGAACATGCACAAGCATCTCGAAAAAGAAGCCGACGCATGGAAAGCAGCTCGCGCGAGCGCTCTCGAAGTCGGCCCTGCACTTTTCTTTTCCCTCCTCGTCATCACGGCATCCTTCCTCCCGGTGTTCACCCTGACCGGGCAGGAAGGAAAGCTCTTCTCGCCGCTCGCCTATACCAAGACCTATGCCATGGGAGCCTCCGCCATTCTGGCCATCACGCTCTTGCCCATTCTCATGGGTTATTTCATCAGGGGAAATATCGTCCGTGAAAACAGGAACCCTGTGAACCTCTTTTTGCAGCGTCTCTATAAGCCGCTGCTGCTTTTTGCACTGAAAAGGAGAACATTTGCCATGGGCGCGGCTTTGTTGCTTCTGGCGAGTATGGCATGGCCGATTTCCCGAGTCGGGAGCGAATTCATGCCTCCCCTTTACGAGGGAGATCTGCTTTACATGCCGACCACCCTTCCGGGAATATCGATCGACGAGGCCGGACATGTATTGCAGATCACGGACAAGCTGATCAAGGCAATGCCCGAAGTCGAACATGTTTTCGGCAAGGCCGGAAAGGCCGATACCGCGCTGGACCCGGCGCCGCTTTCCATGTTCGAGACGACCATACTCCTGAAACCGGGAAACGAGTGGCCTGAAGGGGAGAACATCGAGGATTTGATCAAGAAGCTGGACAGGACGGCGAGGCTTCCGGGGCTCACCAATTCGTGGGGGTACCCGATCCGGACGCGCATCGACATGCTATCCACCGGGATCAGAACGCCTGTCGGAATCAAGATCACGGGCCCAAGCCTGGAAGGGATCGGCAAGCTTTCCGAAAAAATCGAATCCGTCATCCGGCAGGTACCGGGGACGCGCAGCGTTTTTGCGGAAAGGGTGACGGGAGGACGCTATCTGGATGTCGAAATCGACAGGGAGCAGGCTGCGCGCTACGGCGTTTCGGTCGCAAACGTGCAGCGTCTCGTCGAAGGCGCGATAGGCGGGGAAACCGTCAGCACCATGGTGATGGGGCGCGAGCGCTTCCCCATCAACCTGCGCTATCCGAGATCGCTTCGCGATTCGGCGGGAAGTCTTGCCGCCAGCCGGGTAACGGCGCCTTCGGGCGAGCAGATCCCCCTCGGGAACATGGCTCGTCTCGCCATCCACGAAGGCCCCGCAGAAATCAGGAGCGAGAATGCGAGGCTGGTTGGATATGTCTACATCAACATCGAAAACCGCGATCTCGGAAGCTATGTCGAGGATGCCAAAGGCCGACTCCTTCGGGATGTGAAGCCGGAGGCCGGTTATGCGATTGCGTGGGCAGGGCAATACCAGAACATGGCGCATGCGAAGGAGCGCCTCTATTTCGTGATTCCGATCACTTTCGTTCTGGTCGCGCTGCTTCTCTATCTCCATTTCAGGCATCTCGGAAAAGCGCTCCTGGTACTGAGTTGCCTTCCCTTTTCGCTCGTCGGAGGATTCTGGTTCGTCTATTTTCTGGGCTATCCCCTGTCCGTCGCCGTTGCAGTGGGCTTCATCGCCCTGGCTGGCGTTGCTGCCGAATTCGGGGTGGTGATGCTGCTTTATCTGGACGGCGCCATCGGATCCCTGCGCGCGTCCGGTCGTCCGATCGACCTCGAATCGCTAAAGGGCGCCATCATTCAGGGCGCGGCAATGCGGCTGCGGCCCAAGATGATGACGGTTTCGGTCATCGTTGCCGGGCTGTTGCCTGTCATGTTCAGCCACGAGACGGGAGCCGACGTGATGAAGCGGATCGCAGCTCCCCTGATCGGCGGAATGGTGACCGCCCCCCTCCTCTCCCTCATCGTGATCCCGCTCGTCTATCTCTTCTGGCAGGAAAGAAGGGAAGGCCTTATTTCACGCCCGTGATCAGGTAGTTGCCCCCTGCCTGACGAACTCGAACCTGATCTTCCTGCCCGGAGCGTGAAAGATGTATTTTTGATACATATATATTGACGTAAGAAATTTCGGCGGGATATTATGACATCCCACATACATCAATATTTGATATATCGTGAGAGATGAGTAAATTCAATTCAAGTTGCTTATTTGTACTGATGCTGCTAGCCCCGATCTGCCAAGCTTGGGCCTGCGCCGCATGCGGATGCATGCTTTCCAAGGACTGGCAAATCCAGGGAATGGGAAGCGGCCCGGGGCTCACGATGGGCCTGACCTACGACAGTGTAGACCAAAACCAGATGCGCAGCGGTTCGAGCAAGGTCAACAGCTTCTCTCTACCCAATGCCCAGGAAATCGAGATGCTGACGAACACCTCCTTCACGACCCTGGTTGCGGACTACCAGGGTTCCAATTGGGGCGTGAACATGCAGCTTCCCTATATCCAGCGCTACCATCTGACTTATCCGACCGGGGCGACATCGCTCGACAGTTCGGATTCAAAATCTCTCGGGGATGGGCGCATCCTCGGACGCTATACCGGATTTTCAAAAGACGGCAGCAACGGCATCTTTCTCGGCATGAAACTGCCCACCGGCCCGACGGACGTCAATTTTGCAAGCGGCAGCCCTCTCGATGCCAGCCTGCAGCCGGGAACCGGATCGACCGACCTCCTGTTCGGAGGCTTCCAGGAAGGGCAGATAGACCGATTCAGGCTGGGCTGGTTCGTGCAGGGCCTGCTTGAGCACGCCGTATCGACCCGTAACAGCTATCGGCCGGGTGATGCGTTCAATGTCAACGCTGGCATCAGGTACGGCAAATTCGGACAAAGCCTCACTCCGATGCTCCAAATCAATTTCATCAAACGCATCCCCGACAGCGGATACAATGCCACTCCGCTCATCACGGGAGGAGAACTGGCCTATCTCGCCCCGGGAATCTCGGTCAGGCTCGGCGGCGGCACCAGCGCCTTCGCCTTCATTCAGCTTCCGATCTACCAGTATGTCCAGGGCATACAATTGACCCCGACAAAAATTCTTTCCACCGGAGTGATGCACGCATTTTGAGGCCCCTCATGAACAAATGGCTTTTGGCAACCCTGTTTTTCCTGTCGGTTTCGGCGATGGCTGCAGACGACTGGTCGCTCATGGATACGGAAGGAAAGGTCATCCGGCTTTCCGACTATAAGGGGAAATGGGTCCTGGTCAATTTCTGGGCAACATGGTGCCCACCCTGCCTTGCCGAAATTCCCGATCTCATCGGAATGAAACGCAAGGGGACAGATGTCGCCGTCGTCGGCATCGCGGTGAGCTACAGGAATCCAGAAGAAGTGCTCGACTTCATGCAAAAGAAAGGCATCACCTACCCAATCGTCCTGGGGAACGAGGATATCGCATCGAAATTCGGCGGCATAGACAGCCTGCCCACCAGCTTCCTCTATTCTCCCGAAGGCAAACTCGTCGGGCAGCATGAAGGTCCCCTCACGCAAAACGAAATCCGTGACTTCATCCACGGAACCCCCCTTCATTGAATAAGATGTATTTATGATACATTATCCATTGACAGGTTCGGCGCGAGAATATATTATGTCTTCGGGATATATCATCTCTTGATGTATTCTGGTTTGAACCGGTCAGGGAACCCCTTTTCCTGACCGTGTTGCGGCATTCGAGGGGGAGTTTCCTCCCCCTCTTTTTTTCGGTGAAAACATCAGCATATCATGATAATCTCGACAGTTGATATTTCAAGGAGGGCCTGAGCATGCCGGAAACCGACGAAGAAGGATACCTGATCGAACCCCAGGACTGGAACGAGGAAATCGCCGTTGAATTCGCGCGCCAGGAAAACATCGTTCTCACCGAAGAGCACTGGAGCGCTATCCGCTTCATGCGCGAATATTATGCCGAGCACCAGATCGCGCCGGATGCGCGCTTCGTGATCAAACACCTTGGGGAACGGAACAGGCTTTTCGAATTATTCCCCTACGGCTACGTGAAACAGGCATGCAAAATCGCCGGCATGAAGCGCCCCCGGGCCTGGAGCACGGGCTAGATTTCTCGATGCTCCAAAGCTATTCGCGCATACTCCCGGCACCGCAGTTCGTTCTGCTCAACCTCGCCCTGGGGATCGGTCATTTCCTCGTTCTCCTGAATGCAGGCGCCTATCTGCCCATGCTGCCCTATGTCTCCGGCTCCATGGGGGAAGGCATCGCCTACGTGGTCTGGGGACAAAGCGACTATTTCACCGCGATGGGCTCGGCCTTCCTGATCGCACGCCCCCTCATGCAGCGATACGGTCCAAAGAACGTCGCGATTTTCGCCTATCTCCTGTTCTCCGCATCGAGTATTTCAGCCCTGCTCTCGGTTTCCCATTTTGCCGTTTTTACCGCGATCAGGGTGGTACAGGGATTCGCGGCCGGAATCAGCATCATCCCTTCCTTCTTCCTGCTCCTCGAATACTACAGGGAGGAGAAGCAGCAGACGGCCATCTCCCTCTGGGGACTCGCCCTCTTCATCCCCTTCTCCATCGGACCGGCCCTGGGCGGGTGGCTCGCCTACAAAATGGGAGACTGGCGCCTGCTTTTCTTCTTTTCCTGTTTCATTTCCCTCCTCGTCGCCGGGATACTTTGGGCGCTGCTCGCGGATTGGGAAGATAAAACTGATCGATCTGCTTCGCCTCCCTATCGCCTCTTTTTCCTGTTTTTTGCAGCAGCCATCACCCTCCAGGAATTTTTCGACGTGGGTCTTTTGAGCGATCTCTCCAGCCGCTTTCCGGAATTGTGGTGGCTCTTTATCGCCTTCGCCCTGCTGTCCTGGCTCTTCTGGTTCGAGAACGGAAGATCCGCAAATCCGCTTGTGCGTTTTTCACTGTATTCCCGTCCGAATTACGCCTCCGGCATGCTGATCCTCTGCCTCGCATTCATGGCTTTCCAGGGAGCCGTCGTGCAGTATGTCATCCGCCTGCAGGTCGTTGAAGGCTATACCGCCTGGCATGCCGGGCTGCTCTTCCTGCCGGTCTTCGTTTTTTCAAAGCCGCTCAGCATCCTGGCGCAATACCTGATCCGGGAAGGAGCGGATCCGCGCCTGCTGGCGAGCCTCTCCTTTTCGGGTTTTTCTGTCTGCTTCTGGTGGATTTCAGGATACATGCGGCCCGCCACCTGGGAGACGCTGCTTCTCCCCCAGTTTCTCATGGGCGCTGCGCTCGGCCTGTTTTTCGTTTCCATGACGGCGATCTCGCTCGGCCATGTCTCCAAAGCCGAGCAGATGCATGCGGTAGATCTGCTCAATACCGCGAGAAATCTCTCTGCAGGGCTCGCCATCACCTTTTCAGACATCGGCTGGGACCGCCTCTCCGACCTTGAACTGAACCGCCTCGACTCGCCGGATGTCTCGAACTCCTGGCGCTTCGCTTCGTCCTTCGAAGGACCCGCCCGCCTGCTGCACGAGAAAATCGGGCTCGAAGCATCCCTGCTGACCCTCAACGACCTGTTTTATCTTCTTTCCCTGTTTTTTGTGATTCTCGCAGCCTCGATCTGGCTCTTCCGCCGTCAAGTCAGCAAGGATCCTGACATGACCCTGCTCGAAAACCTGGGTGAAGAGCCATGAAGATTGTGCCGTTCATGCTGGTTTTGCTTCTGGCCGGATGCGCCCCAGCCATCCGGCCAGGGGCCTCCGCCCTGAATCGCGTCGATCTCCCGGAATCTCTGGTGAAATCCAATCCTGCAGCAAAACCCGCAAGCGAAGCTTTGCCTGAAAAATGGTGGCGCGAATTTCACGATCCCAATCTCGACCGACTGGTGGATCTCGCGCTTTCCGGCAACCCGGGACTGGAGGAAGCCGGCTCCCGCCTGCAACTCGCACAAGCCTCCGTGATGCGCACAGCATCCCTGAATTCGCTGCATGCGGACAGCATCAACCAGATCACCCGCCAGAGGCTTTCCAGAAACGGCAACCATGACATCTACAACGGCAAAACAGCGACGATCGCCAACATCGACCCGCTTGTCGTGCGCTACCATCTGGACTTCTGGGGCCGCGACGATGCGCTCATAGCAGCGAGCCGCGCCGAGGAAAGCATGATCGAAGCGCAATACAGGCAGGGAGCCCTGATGCTGAGCTCTTCAGTGATCAGGACTTATTTCGCACTCAGTGTGGCGAGGCAGATGATCTCTCTCCAGGAATCCATCGTCGACCTGCTCGGCGAGGAGGAGGCTCTCGGCAATGCCGCATACCGTTCCGGAATACAACCCGCCTCACCCGCCCTTGCCATCAGCGCAAAACTGCTCGCCGAAAAGAGTGCGCTCGCAGCCCTGCAGCAAAAGACCGAGGCCCTGCATTTCGCCCTGCTCGAACTGCTCGGCAAGGAACCCGGGGATGAACTGGAAGCCTCGGCGAAGGTGGAGATTCCTGACCGCTTCAGCATCCCTGAAAAAATCGGCCTCGATCTCGTCTCGCAACGTCCCGACATCCAGGCAGCCCTCTGGAAAATCAGGCGCGAAACCCGCCTCGAGAAAGCGGCGCAGGCCGCCTATTATCCGAACATCAACCTCCAGGCTCTGGCTGGCTTCAACAGCATCGGCCTCGCAAACCTGCTGGGACCGGGAGGCGCCACCTATGCCTTCGGGCCCGCGCTGGATCTTCCCCTGTTCGAGGGAGGCGCGCTGGAAGGCAGCCTCCACGAAAGCGAAGCAGCCTACGACATGGCCGTTCATGCCTACAACCGAACCCTGCTCGCTGCAGCGCGCCAGATCGCGGATGCGCTGTCTTCGCTGAAGCATGCCAGGGAAAGACTGGAAGACAGGGCGGCCTCGCTGAAGCTCGAGGCTTCCCGGAGGAAAATCGCTGAAGCCGGTTTCCGTTCCGGGATAGCAGGCAGACTGCCCTATCTGGAGGCGGAGATCAGAGTGAACCGCGAAGAAATGATGCACATGGAGGAAAGCTTGAACTGGCTGAACAGCATAACGGATACAGCGACCGCGCTCGGAGGCGGATTCGGGAGGCGGCCCTCATGAAGCCGAATGCCGTCGTCCGCTCGAAAATCAGGCATCACCGGCTGAAAGGAATGGCCGCCCTCGCACTGATCGTCCTGTCCGGAATCATTTCCTGGTGGTATCTCTTCCTGAGGACTGAAGTCGAGAGCGAAGACGCCTATGTTTCCGGAAACATCATTTCGATCCAGGCGCTGGTTCCCGGAATCGTCTCCAAAATAGGGGTGGACAACAGCATGGCGGTGCAGACCGGGCAATGGCTGTTGAGCGAAGAGCGGAACCTGACCGGAGCGAGAATGGAAAAGGCAGCGGCCAATCTCGCCGAAGCCGTGCGCAGTACGAAAAGTCTGTTCGCGCAGGCAGACGGCGAAGCTGCGGAAATCGCAACGCTGGAAGCCGGCAGAAGAAGGCTCGCGGCCGATCTTGACCGGTACGAGGCGGCTGTGCCGAGCGGAGCGGTCTCGGCACAGCAGGTGTCCGACACGAAAGCGGAAATCGCCGTCGCCGACGGCAGGATCGCAAAAGCCCGCGCCCTGCTGCGCAAGGCGCAAGCGCTCGTTTCCGGAATCCCGGTTGCCGAGAACCCGCAGGTGCTGAAAGCCAGGGCTGAATATATCGAATCCTATATCGACTTTCACCGCTCCAGTCTTTTTTCGCCGGTCACGGGATATGTGGCGGACAGGCGCGTACAAGCGGGCGAAATGGTGAAGGCAGGGCAAAGGCTGATGTCAGTGGTGCCGCTCGACGCATTGTGGATCACGGCCAACCTCAAGGAAACCATGCTCTCCAGGGTAAGGACGGGAGAAGCGGTGAAAATTCGCGCCCATGCCTACGGCAGCGAATTCACCTTCCACGGCAGGGTAATCGGCATGGAACCTTCCGGCGGCAGCACCTTCAGCCTGTTCCCGCCCAACAATGCCACGGGAAACTATATCCACATCGTCGAGCGCGTCCCTGTCAGGATCAGCCTCTCGCAAGCCGAGCTGAAATCACACCCCCTGAGGCCCGGCATGTCGGTCACGGTGGAAATCGAAACCGGCAATTTCCGCAGCCTCCCCATGCTTGCTACCGAAGTGGATGCGAGCAGCGCAAGCTATTCAACTTCCCTTTACCGCAACGAGATGCTGGAAGCGCAGCAGTCCGCGCAGAAAATCATCGAAAGCAATTAGGGCCGCGCATCGCCCTCGAAGAACTCCTTCATCATGAAAGCCTGGAGTTGTGCATCGTCCTTCGGGCGGGCCGAAAGCACGACTTCGCGGCCCAGGCGATCCGATTTCCAGTTGAAATCGCCGTCGTAATAGCGCCTGATGATTTCTATCATCTTGCGCACCACGGCGTGCCGCACGTCTCCGTCCGCCCCGGCACTGACATCGAACACTTCGCGATGGGAATTGCTGTATTCCGAATGCCAGCCGAGAAACGAAAATTCCGCTGATTCGTCATCAATCCTGAGGATCTGGAATACGCCGCTGGTGCCTTCTTTCTGTTTTCCGCTGTCAGGGAAGGGTCCCATTGCCTGGGGCTGAACCGGATATTCGTTGGCGCTGGCATCCCTGCGCGCCCTGGATGCATTGACATAATCCAGGAAGCTCATGTGCGGCTTGGGAGTGGGGTTCGGCTCGCGCTGCTCGGGAATGGCCACAGCTTTTCTGGAGGGCCTCCTCACCGCAATGATTTTCCTCGTAGTCCGGGGTTGAGGCGCCACAACTGACTTCTGGATCTTTTTCAGGGGAACCAGTTCCACTGCCAGGGGCTGGGTATTCACATGTTTGATCGCGATCGGGGGATGCCGGAATGTCACAAAAAGAACCAGTGCATGCAACAACAGCGAGGCCAGAATTGCGATCGTCAGATTGCGGCTCAGGCGAATTTTAAAAAAGACGTCCCGCCTGCCCCATCCCGCATTTTCCAGTTCAAACCCGGCGCCGGAACATGGCGCCTCGTCCTGTTGCAGAGGCTCGCCCATTATCTCAGAAATTCTCGCAGGAAATCATGCCGCTTCACTTTGCCTCGCTCAGGAAGCGAGATTCTCCTACCAGCCGAGAAATAATTCAATCCATAGACAAAAATTCATCGGCACCTGAAGACGATCGGGTGCCGATTCCAGCCCATTGCTACCGCCCTACAGTCGATCGGCCAGCAGTTTTTCCAGCTTGATCTGGTCGACGGTAAATCCGCGAATGCCTTCTGCAAGCTTTTCGGTGGCCATGGCATCCTCGTTCATTTCCCAGCGGAACTCGGCTTCCGTCATCGAGGCGGGGCGGGGCTTTATCTCCCCGGCATATTGCAGACGGCGCTCCAGAACGCCGTTCGCATTCTGCAATTCCTCCAGGAAATTCGGCCCGATGGTGAGACGATCGCATCCTGCCAGCGCGATGATTTCGCCGCTGTTTCTGAAAGATGCGCCCATCACCGTGGTGGGGTAGCCGTGTTCCTTGTAATATTGGTAAATCTTCCGAACCGACAGCACCCCCGGATCTTCTTCCGGCGTAAAAACCGCGCCTCTGGACTTGTACCAGTCCATGATGCGCCCCACAAAGGGTGAAATCAGGGTAACTCCGGCCTCCGCCGCGGCGCGCGCCTGGGCAAAGCCGAACATCAATGTCAGGTTGCAATGGACGCCTTCGTGCTCGAGAATTTCTCCGGCCCTGATGCCTTCCCAGGTCGAGGCGATCTTGATCAGGACACGCTCGCTGCCTATTCCGGCTTCATGGTACAGGCGCATCAATTTGCGAGCCCTGGCAAGCGTGGCCTGCGTATCGAAGGAAAGACGCGCATCCACCTCGGTGGAAATACGCCCTGGCACGATCTTCAACACTTCCAGCCCGACATCCACAGCCAGCTTGTCGCTCGCGTCGCGAATCTGCAGTTCCCGATCGTCGCTTTGCGTTCTGGCCCAGGCTATCGCATCATCGATCAGCGGAACATATTCCGGCAGCGCTACCGCCTTCAGCAGAAGGGATGGGTTGGTCGTGGCATCTTCCGGCTGGTGGCGCCGAATGGCTTCTATATCGCCGGTATCGGCAACGATCGCCGTCATGGACTTCAACTGCTCAAGCAGTGTGCTCATTGTGATTCCCCCTTCAAAACGTTGATTGGTCGTCTTCGTTGCAAACCTGTTCTCGCGAACACCCTGCATTCTTGGGACCAGCATGGCGCGACATAGTTTCAATCGCGATGCTCGAAAAACCGGATTGGGAATTCGGCGATTCAGGGAAGGCTGGAATGCATTTTCCCGGAAAACACTTTCCACTGCTCCCTGGTCGTCAGGGTCATCTCCGTCGCCGCATCCAGCATTTCCTTCGCCCAGTCTTCGCGCGCAGCGAAAGCGGCAAGCTCGTCGGCACAGGCCGCTCCGCCCCGTCCGGACGAGCGAAGATGATCCCATGCCAGGATGCGCCCCATGGTACAAACGACTTCCCCGAGCCTGTCCAGCTTCTTCCCCCATTCTCCTATCGCCACCCTGTCTTCGGAAGGTTGCAGCCCTTTCAGGATGCAGGAAAGTCCGTCCAGCTTCACCGGATGAAGGAAGGCATGGTCGACGGCCTGCATCTTTTTCTGCACGGCGACCACCCGGCTCGCTTCGTCGCTCCATGCCGGCTGTTCGATACCCAGACGGGCAAGGCGTGGCATCAGCGCGGAAGGCCTGGCTTCCTTGATGTCGAGCAGATAATTGCCATCTGGAGAGCCTTTGCCTTCCACCAGCACCACGAACCGCGCAACCCCCAGGCTGCCTGTTCCCGCTACACGGCGTGCGACATCGAGCACCCGGAAGAATCCGGGGTTGGATTGCGTAGCAGCGAAGCTGTCCATGAATCCGGTCACCCTGGCTATCTGTTCACTCGCGGCAGGAAGCGCCTTCGCGCCGTCCACCTTCAGGCTGCGCTGACGGCCCTTGCGGATCGTGCGCCTGTCGAGGAATGCGGCCCGTTCCCTCGCCTGGAGCGACGTCAAAAGTTCTTTCACCAGACCGCCGGAAGTTTCCCGTTCGACCCACAGGGGCTTCCCCTGCCCCAGCGCACTGCGATAGGCATCCAGACAGCTCCGGCTGACGGCCAGGGCTTCGGCATGGGTCGCATTGAGTGCATCGGCTCCGCACTGGATGCTGGTCAGCAGGCGAACCAGATCCCAGGTGACGGGCGCCAGGGCAGCTTCGTCGAAATCGTTGATGTCGAAATAGACCAGCCGGTTGTCGCCCTTGTAGCTGCCGAAATTCTCGAAATGCATGTCGCCGCAGCACCAACCCAGAGGGGCGCTGCTGAAAAGCGGGGAGTTCGGCAGGCTGCCGTAGAACAGATGGCAGGCGCCGCGGAGGAAAATGAAAGGGCTCCGGGCCATTTTGGCGTATTTCATGGCCAGACGCTCGGGATCGCGGCCCGAGTTGTTTCTGGCTATCTCGTCGAGGATGCCGTCCTCAACCATGGGGAAAGACGGAGCGCATTTCAGGGCCTGGCACGGCTGGCAAGATCTTCCAGGAATCGCCTGAAATTCGCCGCCCTTTCGTTTCCCGGCACCAGCCTGTCGAGCGCATCCAGATAGGAGGAGGCTTTCTGCGCATAGGCATCGTCGTAGCCGTTCTGGCTCATCCAAAGAAGATTGAGCTGCGCCGCGGCCATCAATGTCTCCACATGGTCGGGCGCCCTGTCGAAAGCTTCCTTCAGTTTTTCGAAAGCCTCGGCAAATTTGGCTTTTCGCATGAGCGCAGCAGCTTCCGAAACGATAGCCAGAACCTCTTTTTTCGCGGGGTCCACGATATCCTCGATATGCGCTTCGAGCCCCGAATCCACGAGGGCTTTCCTGGCAAATCCGACAATCCTCCGGTTTTTTTCATCCGCCCTGACCGCCAGGGAAAGCAGCTTGAGCCCTTCTTCGTGATCCCCCAAAGCCAGGCAAGCCTTGGCCATCGTCACTGTCGCCAGGCCCCCTTGCGGATCGCGGATCAGATTTCTGGCCCGTTCCAGAGATTTCCTGGCGAGTTCCGGCTCGCCGAGGGCGACATGGGCTTGCGCCTTGACGGATGCCTTGACCTGGGCAAAAATCCCCGTATCCCCGAAAGACTTCGTTCCGGTATCCAGAACCTGCAGCGCCTTGTCAGGCTCTCCCGCATCCACGTGCGCCTGGGCCAAAGACAGGAAATCCGTGGACTGTTCCGTCATCGACCCCCTGGTCTGTTTGATGACGCGCTCATAAGTCGCCCTTGCAGTCTCCAGGTCATTGGCCTGATAGGCCACTTCGGCGACGATCCTGTGCCGCCTCGGACTTGGAATGACGGTCGATGCCTTCTTGAGAATATCCAGCACGCCGGCCTTGTCATCCTGTTTCTCGGCAATTTCGGCCAGAACGTCGTAAACCGCGACAAAATTGCCGTTCTTCTCCAGCAGTTCGGATGCAATGGCACAGGCTTGTCCGGTATCTCCAGAAGCCAGATGGCATTTGGCCAATCCAAGCCTCGCCCATGCCAGATCTTCCCTCTGAAGCAATACGGCCCCGTAAGCGGCTTTCGCTTCTTCGTGGCGCCCCATTTCAAGAAGGATGGCCGCCTTTTGGCGATAGGCTTCGATGGCCCATTTCGTATCGAGGAGCTTGTCGCACTCCTGAACGGCTTTTGCGGGGTTTTTCGAGTTCAGGCAGTTCATGATCGGCTGCAATGCTCCCTGCTTGTCCAGCAGGCGTTTGAGCCTCGCCCTCAGGCTGTCGGACGTGAAGGGCTTCAGCAGGTAGTCGTCCGGCTGAAATTCGGAAACGGTGACCACGGCATCGTAATCCGCTTCGGCCGTGACCATCAGGAAAAGGGTGTGGGCAGGAAGAATATCCTGGGAGCGCAGAAATTCAAGAAACTGCTGCCCTGTGCTGGCGCGATTCAGATTGTAGTCGCACAATATGACGTCGTACCTGGCATTCCTCACCCTGTCGAGCGCATCTTCCGGATTGGAAGCCGTATCGACATCCGTGATGCGCAACTGGCTCAATTGCGCTTTCAGCGAATTGCGCATGGCGCCCATGTCGTCGATTACCAGGGCTTTCAGTTTCGACAGATCTCTTTCCAATTGCATTGCCTCGGTAACTACGGAATCGGCCTTATATTACGGCAATTGGGGGGGCAAGCTGAAGCATTTTGTCGAACAATTGCCCCGGAACCGGAAACTGTCTCGCCGCAGCCGTCGAAATCGACCCGATGCACGGGATTGCCCACGGACAATCATACGATCAGTTAGCCGATGTATTTCATGTTGCGGATGGGGTAATCGCGTTAAGCCGATAATCGACATGACAATTTTTTTAATCCACATTTTCTGTGGATAAGTTTGTTGAAAACGCAATGCGACGCTTCCCAACACATTTGCACGAAAGGTTTTTTACGGAGTCGCCTATTTTTTGGTCACAAATTATATACTTTATAAACAAATAGTTACTGACACACCCCAAAATTCTCGTGCGCCCATTGACATTCATGCGACAATGATTAGCGCATGGTGGATAACACCGCGCAAACTGAGCGGTTTTCTTGCATTAACTGCCTGTCCCGCCTGGACTTTGGATGAAAAACCCGGGCACGGGCGGCCCCGGCTAAACCTCCTCGTCGACATGCCCCGTCTCCCCGCCGGGATCGTGGCGGCGCCGATCGACCAGCGAGCGGAGTTCTTCCAGGACCGGCCAGTGATAAATGCGCCGGCAGTAGGTTCTGCGATCCGCCAACGGGGTCGGGCCGTACTGCTGCTCCTCGACAACCTGCTGACGGCCGGCCTCTTCCCGCATCGCGGCCTGCTTCATGTGAGGCTCGACGGGATGGACCCTGGCCACTTCCTGCACCTTATCGATCACCCTGCTTTCGGGCGGATGAATCACGAGATCGGACGGAACATACTGAACCATGCTTGCCCCCTTATTCGACATTTGCGGAAATTCGGGTCCGCCCCGGCTTCCCATTGTTTCTGATTTTTTTCGAGAAACAAAGGGGCGCGCTTGAAATAAACATTCTCCCGCGATGCACTTGTTCAATATACTGAACAGGAGTCTCAGCCGTGCGTGTTGTTAACTTTTCGGATGCCCGCAACAGCCTCAAGAGCGTGATCGACAAGGTTGTCGAGGACGCGGATTACGCCATCATCACCCGCCGCGACGCCCCGGATGCAGTGGTCATGTCGCTGGATACCTTCAACAGCATGATGGAAACGATGCACCTGTTGAAGAGCACCGCCAATGCCGCCCACCTGGCCGAATCCATAGCGCAATATCGCGAAGGCAAAGCGGAACCCCGGAATCTGGTCGATGCCTGACCGTCTTGCCTGGACCCCGGCAGCCTGGGAAGACTACGTTTACTGGCAGGGACAGGACAAAAAAACCTCAAGCGCATCAGCCTGTTGATCCGGGAAACCATGCGCAACCCTTTCGACGGCATCGGAAAGCCGGAACCGCTGCGCGAAAACCTGGGCGGATTCTGGTCACGCAGGATCGACGACACGAACCGGCTGGTTTACGTGGTCGATGGCGGCGATCTCACCATCGTCGCCTGCCGCTACCCCATTACGACTGATCCGGCATGACTCGAATCGCCTGGCGCGCTTGCCGCCATAAAGCGCTTCGGTATCTACTATTCCTCTGGAAACCATGCTCACGATTCCGGAACAAACCCTATCCTTTTGGAAGACGCTCCTTTCATCCTGCATTCATCCCGAAGCCGGTTGAAGAATTCGTCCACTGTAACCTGATCGCCTGACAGATAGAATTGCTTCGCGGCAACGGAAAAATCTCCGGGAGTCAGGTTTCTCAGTTCCCTGACAGATTTCTCCCATCCCAATGCCGATTCCGGATCTCCCCCAAGCCTCGAGAACTCCGTCTTGAACATCGCCCAGCATTGATCGGGTGTCAGGTAGTCGAACTTTATCTTGAAAGCGAAACGCCGCAAGCTCGCCTGATCGAGCTTGTCGATCAGATTGGTCGTGCAGATGAAGAGGCCGTCGAAGGCTTCCATCTGGGTAAGGAGTTCGTTCACCTGCGTCACTTCCCAGCTGTGAGAGGCATCCCGTCTATCTGCAAGGAAGCTGTCCGCCTCGTCCAGCACCAGAACGGCCTCGTGCTGGCGAGCATCGGCGAACATCCTGGCGATGTTCTTTTCCGCCTCCCCCAACCACATGCTCAGAATGTCTGAAGCCCTGCGTATATGGCATGGCATGCCTACCTCGTCGGCAATGTGCCTTGCGAATTCGCTCTTCCCGGTTCCGGCAGGCCCGTAGAAGCAGAAAGTTCCGCTGCGCCTCATTTTCAATCCGGAGATAACCTTGTCGATGTCCATGCTGGCGTTGACGAAATGAGGATCGTAGCGCGTATGCATGGCGTTTCGTGGTGGGGTGCGTTTTTGCCCCAGGAGCGCGGCGCTTCTGTCGAGTGCCTGCTCGACCAGCACGCGCGCCCTGTCGTCGTCCCCCCCGCTGCCGAGTCTTGCCACCTTCGCTGCCCGCTCGTATTGGGCAGGCGTCATCTGCTCGCTGGAAGCAATATCGGCGAGCCATTCCTCGGGCGGATTGAACTGCCCGAGGTAACGGCGGGCTATGGTCATGCGCACCTGTCTGGGGGGGACGGAAAACCGGATCGAATAGTCGAAACGGCGCAGATAGGCCGGATCGATGTCGGCATCGTTGGTGATCCAGATTGCAGGCGTGCGATTGGTCTCCATGGTCCTGTTGATCCATGCCTTGCAGGAACCGTTTCCTTCGTCATCTCCGGATGAACCGAGAAACGCGATCATGCCGCCCTGGCTCGGGAATACGTCCTCGATTTCGTCGAACATCAGGAGGGCATTATCCCTTTTCGACAATATTCTCTGGCACAAATTGTAGGCGCGCAGGCGCGATCTTCCCTTGCGCGGATTGCCGTTGTCGTCCGAATAGGCAATTTCATACAATTCCGCACCGATCTCGGCGGAAATCGCCTTGACGAACTCGGTTTTGCCGGTACCCGGAAC
>JAJZRP010000002.1:56624-78950 GCA_021802655.1 Pseudomonadota bacterium | reverse complement strand
CTGGTCACGGCGGACGAGCGCTATTTCAGGAAGGCTGAAAAACTCGGCGGCATCCTCCTTCTCGAACGGATTTCCGGAACTGGCTCTATCGTCCAAGCCATGCCATAATTCACCATCTGACCAAGGGTGATAGAGACATGGATGAAAACAAGAGCAAGGCGCTCGCGGCGGCGCTTTCGCAGATCGAAAAGCAGTTCGGCAAGGGTTCCATCATGCGCCTCGGCGACAGCGAGGTGGCGCAGGACATCGATGTGGTTTCCACGGGCTCTTTGGGGCTCGACATCGCCCTCGGCGTGGGGGGCCTGCCGAGAGGCCGGGTGGTCGAGATATTCGGCCCGGAATCCTCGGGAAAAACCACGCTCGCGCTGCAGGTGATCGCCGAGATGCAGAAGCTCGGCGGAACCGCAGCCTTCATCGACGCGGAGCACGCGCTCGATCCGCAATATGCGCAGAAGCTCGGCGTGGACGTGCCCAACATCCTGATTTCCCAGCCCGATACCGGGGAGCAGGCGCTCGAAATCGCGGACATGCTGGTGAGATCCGGCTCGGTCGACGTGGTGGTGGTCGACTCGGTTGCGGCATTGACCCCCAAGGCCGAAATCGAGGGCGAGATGGGGGATTCCCACATGGGACTTCAGGCGAGGCTGATGTCGCAGGCGCTCAGAAAGCTCACCGCCAACATCAAGCGCACCAACACGCTGGTGATTTTCATCAACCAGATCAGGATGAAGATCGGGGTCATGTTCGGCAATCCGGAGACCACCACGGGCGGCAATGCCCTGAAATTCTACGCCTCCGTCAGGCTCGACATCAGAAGGACAGGGGCGATCAAGAAGGGCGAGGAAGTGGTGGGCAACGAGACCCGCGTGAAAGTCGTCAAGAACAAGGTCTCCCCCCCCTTCAAGCAGGCGGAATTCGACATCCTCTACGGCGAGGGCATCTCGCGGGAAGGGGAAATCATCGAACTCGGCGTGCAGCAGAAGCTCATCGAGAAATCCGGCGCATGGTACGCCTACAAGGGCGAGAAGATCGGCCAGGGCAAGGACAACGCCCGGGAATTCCTGAAGGCGAATCCCGAAGTCGCGCACGAGATCGAGGCGAAGATCCGCGCCCATGTCGGCGCGGCCGCGATGCCTGCCGCAGCAGCGGATGAATCGGACTGAGCTGAAGGAAAAGGCGCTGAGGCTGCTCGCCCGGCGCGAATACTCGAAATTCGAACTCAAATCCAGGCTGAGGGAAGAAGAGGGGATCGACGAAGTTCTCGCCGAACTCGAAGCCGAGGGATGGCTCTCGGACAGGCGCTATGTCGAGCAGCTCGTCAATGCGAGGCTGGGCCGCTACGGGCGCGCCCATGTCGTGCACGAACTGCGCGGGAAGGGCGTGGCCGAGGAACTGATATCGGCGGCATTGCCCAGGATTCTGGAGGCGGAGCAGGATGCCCTGAAATCGGTCTGGGAAAAGAAATTCGGAAAGATGCCGGGGGACCGCAAGGAACTCGGGAAACAGGTGCGCTTCCTTCAGGGAAGGGGGTTTTCGCTCGACGAGATACTCCGCCTGATCGGAAGTTTTGAAACATGAAGAAGACGACATGAAAAGCAGCGAAATCCGCCAGAAATTCCTCGATTTTTTCGCCTCCAAGGGGCACACCGTGGTCGCCTCCAGTTCGCTGGTTCCGGTTGAAGATCCGACATTGCTTTTCACCAATGCCGGGATGAACCAGTTCAAGGACGTTTTCCTAGGCTTCGACAAGCGGCCCTACACCCGTGCCGCCACTTCCCAGAAATGCGTTCGCGCGGGCGGCAAGCACAACGACCTCGAGAACGTGGGCTACACGGCAAGGCACCATACCTTCTTCGAAATGCTCGGCAACTTCAGCTTCGGCGACTATTTCAAGCGGGAAGCCATTTCCTATGCCTGGGAATTGCTGACCGAAGTCTACAGGCTCCCCTCTGAAAAGCTGTGGATCACGGTGTATGCCGAGGACGACGAGGCCTACGACATCTGGACGCGCGAGATCGGCGTCCCTCCGGGGCGGGTGATCCGCATCGGCGACAACAAGGGTGCCCGCTACGCATCCGACAATTTCTGGATGATGGGCGACACCGGCCCCTGCGGCCCCTGCACCGAAATCTTCTACGACCACGGCGAGCATGTTTGGGGCGGACCACCCGGCTCTCCGGATGAAGACGGAGACCGCTACATCGAGATCTGGAACAACGTGTTCATGCAGTTCAACCGCGACGAAGCCGGGGTGATGCACCCGCTCCCCAAGCCTTCGGTGGACACCGGAATGGGCCTGGAGCGCATTTCCGCAGTATTGCAGAATGTCCACTCCAACTACGAGATCGACCTTTTCCAGGCATTGATCCGGGCCGCGGCCCGCGAGACGAATTGCGCCGATCCCGATTCCCCTTCCCTGAAAGTATTGGCGGACCACATCCGCGCCTGCTCCTTCCTGATTTCCGACGGGGTGATCCCCGGCAACGAGGGCCGCGGCTACGTGCTGCGCCGCATCGTCCGGCGCGCCATACGCCACGGCTACAAGCTGGGCGCCCGGGCTCCCTTCTTCCACAGGATGGTTGCCGACCTGGTTCAGGAAATGGGACAGGCCTATCCGGAACTTGCAGCCAGTCAGGTTCGCGTGACGGAAGTGTTGAAGCAGGAAGAGGAGCGCTTCTTCCAGACCATCGAACATGGCATGGCCATCCTCGAAGCCGATCTTTCAGGGATGGGAAAGGGCAGGCTCTTCGACGGCGAAACCGCGTTCAAACTCCACGACACTTTCGGCTTTCCCCTGGACCTCACCCAGGACGTATGCCGCGAGCATGACGTGACCGTCGATGTCGCAGGGTTCGATGCCGCCATGGCGAGGCAGAAAGCCCAGGCGAGGGCCGCGGGTAAATTCAAGATGGCGCAGGGGCTCGAATACGCAGGGCCTGAAACCCATTTTCACGGTTACGAGGCGCTGGAGCATCAGGGCAACATCCTCGCGTTGTACAAGGACGGCGCATCGGTGAACGAGCTCACCGAAGGCGAGCAGGGCGTCGTGGTGCTCGACGATACCCCTTTTTATGCCGAGTCCGGCGGGCAGGTCGGGGACAGGGGCGAGCTTCGCAGCAGCCACGGCATTTTCGAAGTGGAAGACACCCAGAAAATCCAGGCGAGCGTTTTCGGCCATCACGGACTCGTCAAGACCGGAAGGCTCGCGGTCGGCAACAGCGTCATGGCCCGCGTGGACATGGCCGCGCGAGCCGCCACGGAGCGCAACCATTCCGTCACCCACCTGATGCACAAGGCGTTGCGCGAAGTGCTGGGGGCTCATGTGCAGCAGAAGGGGTCGCTGGTCGACCCGGTAAAGACGCGCTTCGACTTCGTG
Organism: Pseudomonadota bacterium; assembly: GCA_021802655.1. Lineage (GTDB taxonomy): Bacteria > Pseudomonadota > Gammaproteobacteria > Burkholderiales > JABEVD01 > JABEVD01. The sequence goes on along the minus strand of JAJZRP010000002.1, from coordinate 75,574 downwards.
CATAACGAGCCGATGACCGATAGCCAGATCAGGCGCGTCGAGGAAATCGTGAACGCCGAAATTCTCGCGAATACCGAAACCCGTGCGCGCGTGATGAAAATTGAGGATGCGCAGAAGACCGGGGCGATGATGCTTTTCGGCGAGAAATACGGGGACGAAGTCAGGGTGCTCGACATCGGCACGTCGAGGGAATTGTGCGGCGGAACCCATGTGAAGCGCACGGGGAATATCGGGCTTTTCAGGATCGTCTCGGAATCCGGGGTCGCTGCAGGCGTGAGGCGAATCGAGGCGGTGACCGGGGAAGTGGCACTTGCCCGTGTCCGGGAACAGCAAACGCAGCTCGATGAGGTGGCGGCGCTTCTCAGGGTTCAGCCTGTTGATGCGGCTTCGCGCGTCGGACAGATTCTTGAGAATGCCAAGGCTCTGGAAAAGGAACTTGCCGCCCTTAAATCGCAGCTGGCAGCATCCCAGGGCGCAGACATGGTTTCCCGCGCCGTCGAGGTGGCTGGAATCAAGGTGCTTGCGCAATCGATGGAAAACGCGGATGTCGCGGTGCTCAGGGAAACGCTCGACAAGCTCAAGGACAGGCTCGGCTCTGCAGTGATCGTGCTCGCTTCCTCGACGGGGGGCAAGGCAACGCTGATCGCCGGGGTCACTTCCGATCTCACTTCGAAGATGAAGGCGGGGGAACTGGTGAATTTCGTGGCGCAGCAGGTCGGCGGAAAGGGCGGCGGGCGCCCGGACATGGCCCAGGCCGGCGGGACCGATCCTGAAAAGCTGCCCCAGGCGCTCGCATCCGTTGCCGACTGGGTGAAATCCAGGCTCTAGCCTATGCCGTTGGCCCAGGAAAGCGCTTCGGCATGGGCTACGGAGAGGTCGTGCAGGGTCAGGTAGGGCAGGCTCGACAGGTCGATTTCCCCTATTGTTTTCTCTTCGAGGTGTTTGGCAAGCAATAGCAGTTCGCCCAGTTCCCCTTCATTTTCGATCAGTGCGGCCTTGATGTCCTGGCTCAGGGCGAGGGACGAGACGATTTCCTGCAGCGGAATGGCAAGCAGCGCGTCCATCAGCGACACGATGCCGACCATGAACGACTTCCCCGCCAAATTCGCATCCCGTTTTTCGGAAACCAGGTTTTCCATGGTTTTCCCCCGGGTTGCCGCGAGCTGGAGCAGCGGATTGGGAAAGGCTTTATCTTTCGCTGTCTGCGAGTAAATCAGGATCTGCAGCCAGCGCTTCAGGCTCTGCATGCCGAGCAGGGTGATGGCCGACCTGATCGAGGTGATCTCGGAATTTGCGCCGCGCGCGGCGGAATTGGCCAATTTGAGCAGGTGGTAGCTCAGGGTGGGGCTCGCCTTGATCGCCTGCTCGATTTCGGGTGTGTCAGCATCTTCGGTGATGAGGGAAAACAGCTTCATGATCGCGACTTCCGAGTGCGAAAGCCGCTTACCCTTGATGATGTGCGGTCTTGCGAAATAGTAGCCCTGGAACAGGTCGAATCCGAGCCTCCGATAGAGATCGAACTGTTCCTCCGTTTCGACCTTCTCGGCAAGCAGCCTGACGGGATGCTTCCTGAATTTTCCGATCAGCTCCGGAAGCCGCGCCTCATCGACCATGCTCGCATCGATTTTGACGATGTCTATCATGTCGATGATGGATTCGATGCTTCCCGTGAAGTCCGCCACATCGTCCAGTGCGAGCCTGTATCCCATCGACTTCAGAAGCTTGCAGCGCTCGATTATTCCGGCGTCTATGGCCACGGTTTCCAGGATTTCGAATATGACCCTGTCATTCGGCATGGATTCGATGATTTCGCTCATGAGCAGCGGTGCGCTCAGATTGATGTAGCCGTCGTAGGGGCCGAGGGCAACTTCGCAGCCGATATCGCTGAAGGAATGGCTGATGACGGTGGCGGTGGCGGCGAGATCGTCCGAGAAACGGGCGCTGTTCCCCTGCCCCGACCTGAACAGGAGCTCGTAGCCGACCAGGGTGTGATTGTGGTCGAGGACAGGCTGCCTGCCCAGAAAGAGCGGTTCATTCATTGGCTTGTGCGATGCTGTTCGACCATTTCAATGCCTCCGCTTGCGCCGCGCTCACGTCGTGAAGCGAGACTTTGGGACATTCTGCAATGCAGGACTCGATGCCTGCCACGTTTCCCTTTTCCAGAGCTTCTGCCAGCTCCAGGAGCTTGCCGAGCTTTCCGGTTCTTTCGGTGAGCGCGTCCTTCACTTCCTGGCTCACTGGAATGGAAGAGAGGATTTCGCCGATCGGCATACCGAGCAGGGTGTCCATGAGCGACATGATTCCGGTCATGAAGGCGCCCTCTTCGAACTCCTTATTGCCTATTTTAGGCGAAAGCAGCTCCATCAGCTTCCCGCGGGTTGCGGCGAGTTGAAGAATCGGGTTGGGGAAGGCATGTTCGCTGGATCCGCTCGAATAGAGCAGGATCTGCACCCATCGCTGCAGTTGGCGCCTGCCCAGGATGGTGATTGCCGCCCTGATGGAAGTGGGTTTGTGCTTCACGCCGCAGGCGACGGAATTGGTGAGCCGCAGCAGATTGAGGCTCAAATGCGGGTTTTCCTTTAGCGTATCCGCTATTTCCTGTTCATCGGCGTCGGAGGTCACCTGGCCGAGCAGTTTCATGAGCGTGAGTTCGGAATGGGAAAGCCGTTTTCCGGAGATGATCTGCGGTTTTGCAAAATAATAGCCCTGGAAGAGATCGAAGCCGAGCGCCTTGCAGTGCTCGAACTGTTCGATGCTGTCCACTTTTTCTGCGAGAAGCCTGACAGGCCACTTCCTGATTTTCTCGACAAGCTTTCCGAGCCTTTCGGGTTCGACCAGCAGGATGTCGATCTTGACGATGTCGACGAGTTCGAGAAAAGGGTTCATCTCCGGCTCGTAATCCGTGAAATCGTCCAGGGCGAGCTCGAATCCCATGGTTTTCAGAAACTTGCAGCGCTCGACGAGCGCCCTGTTGATTTTCACCGTCTCGAGAATTTCCATGATGATCTTCCCCTTGGGAAGGATCTCGATGACATCGCTCATGAGCAGCGCTTCGCTCATGTTGATAAATCCCTGGTAGGGGCCGAGTGCGGTTTCGATGCCGAGTTCGTTGAATGCGTGGTTGATCACTGTCGTGGTTGCAGTGAAGTCGTCGCTGATTTGAGCGTGGTTCGCCTCGCCCGACCGGAAAAGGAGTTCGAAGGCTACCAGGTCCTGATTCCGGTCGAGTATGGGCTGGCGTCCGAGAAACAGGGGCTCGCTCAATGGAGGTTCCCCGTATAGCGGCCGATCCAGTCCTTCAGGGTCTGCTTGTCCGCGTCATCTGCTTTTTCGAAGTCCGGCCAGAGCCTGTTCAACTCCCTTTCCAGGTTCCTGATTTGCCAGAAGGATTCGTTGACGAGGGTCTGCACATCCCGGATTTCTCCGGGATCGTTCTCTATTCCGGACGTGAGCCAGTCGAGCTCAAGGGGGTTGAATCCGGCATCGAACAGGGAATGCCTCAGTTCAAGAATCCGCTGATTGGCCAGCTTGAATATGGGGGCATCCCGGGTTCTGCAGATTTCGCTCCATGCTTCGAAGGCTCGGGCAAGCTGGGAAAGCCGCTCCCCGATCTCGGCAATGCTTAGATCTGAAACGGATATTTCCTGATTCGGCTTCAGAAGTTCGAGCGCATGGCCGATGAAGGTAGTATTCAGCCTGTGCATGTTGAGTTTGAGCACGATTTCGAGCCTGTGCGGGTCCGCGATCCCCCCGGTCACTTCCGCCACTCCCAGTATCTGCGCCAGCGGACTGATCCTCTGTCCGGAAATGCCGGCGGGATAACCGCTTCCATCGAGGTGTTCGTGATGCTGAAGGACCGCGTTGCTGACGACGGGATGGTACTCCGGAAATTCCTTCAGGATCAGGAAGGCGGTCATCGGATGGGCGTAGATATGTTTGCGCTCTTCCGGGATGAGGTCGTTTTTCTTGAGCAGTTCAGGGTCGATGTGGAGTTCGCCCAGATCATGGAAAATCGCTGCGGCGGCAAGGTCGGTGAGATCGGCCTCGGACAGCCTGCATTTTGACCCGATGCAAAGCGAAACCAGCAGGATGCGCAGGCTGTGTTTCAGGATCTCGGGGCGCATCTCGCGCGCCACGGTCAGCTTGAAGGCGAGTGCGTCGTTCAGCCTGATTCTCGAAATGGTCGACCAGATCTTTTTGATGTCGATGAGTTGAGTGATGATGAAAAACCTGGGCTCGTCTTCGAACAACTTCTTCGTCCCGGCAAGGAGTTCCTCCGTGGTCACGGCGTTTTCCGCAGTCATGCACTGGTCGAGGGAGAGCATCAGCTTGTGCCTGACAAGCCTGTCATAGAAGGAACTGTCTATGCGCGATCCCCTGCCGGCGAGCTTGATCCCGTTTTTCGAATAGATGTCCCGGCTCGTGACGATGTTCCGGGTATCTCCGAGGGAAGTCACGCTTTTCAAATAGTGGGAATCATTTTCCTCTTCCATTTGCGTTGTCATTGTCGTTAGAAAGGCAGAACAGCGTCCGGCTTGGCCCGAAGTATTACCCGCCTGAAATCCTCCTGAATGCGCTTCAAGGATTCTTCGCTGTCAGCTTCGAATCTTAACACGATCACGGGTGTCGTGTTGGACGAGCGCGCAAGGCCGAAACCGTCCTCGTATTCGACGCGCAGGCCGTCGAGTTTGATGACATCCCTGGAATTGTCGAATACTGCATTCGACTGCAGTTTTGCGATCAGATCGTAATTCTCCCCTTCCTTCAGCCTGATCTGGAGTTCCGGGGTGCTGACCGCATCGGGCAGGGAATGCAGGGCAGCATCGATGTCTTCCCGGCGGCTCAATATTTCCAGCAGCCTCGCTCCGGCGTAAAGGCCGTCGTCGAATCCGTACCAGCGTTCCTTGAAGAAGATGTGCCCGCTCATTTCCCCGGCGAGCATCGCGCCGGTTTCTTTCATTTTGGACTTGATCAGGGAGTGCCCGGTTTTCCACATGAGGGGCTTGCCGCCATGTTCCCTGATCCATGGGGCGAGGTTCCGGGTGCATTTGACATCATAAATGATTTCCGCACCGGGATTCCTGGAAAGCACGTCCTCTGCGAAAAGCATGAGCTGGCGGTCGGGAAAGATGATGCTGCCGTCTTTGGTTACGACGCCCAGCCTGTCTCCGTCGCCGTCGAATGCCAGCCCGATTTCGCTTTTTCCCGATTTCAGTTCGGCTATCAGATCGTTCAGATTTTCGAGGTGGGAAGGGTCGGGATGGTGATTGGGGAAATTGCCGTCGACTTCGCAATAAAGTTCCGTAACTTCGCAGCCGAGCATCCTGTAGAGCTTCGGTGCATAGGCGCCGGGAGAGCCGTTGCCGCAGTCGACCGCGATCTTCAGGGGCCTTGCCAGCTTGATGTCGCTTGCGATGCGGTTCAGGTAGGCGTCCTCGATGTCCAATGTAGTGTATTTTCCGCTCCCGGTTATGAAGTCGCCCGTTTCGCAGCGCTTCAACAGCGCCTGTATGGTTTTCCCGGAAAGCGTTTCCCCTGCGATCACCATCTTCAGTCCATTGTATTCCGGCGGGTTGTGGGAGCCCGTCACCATGACCCCGGAACCCGTACCCAAATGATGGGTCGCGAAATAGACCATGGGGGTTGCGACCAGTCCGATGTCGATCACGTCCACCCCGCTCCTGGCGATGCCTCTTGCGAGCGCATCGGAGAGTCCCCGCCCTGAAAGCCTGCCGTCGCGCCCGACGACGATAGCGAACTGGCCTCGCGCTGCTGCTTCGGAACCCAATGCCTGCCCGATGCCTTCGACGATTTCGGGGGTGAGCGTTTTTCCGACAATCCCCCTGATATCGTAAGCCTTGAAAATTTCCTTTGGAAAATGCGTCATGCCTGATCCTTTTCAAAAAAATCGAACAGCCTCGCGGGAAGCCATTCAAGGTTGCCGGGGAAGGGGCCGGAGACGAAGCCGGCATGTCCGCCTTCTTCCGGATAGTCGAGTACGACATGTTCTGAAACATCGTTTTTTCCCGGCAATGCTTCCGCCGGGAGAAAGGGATCGTTCCTGGCATTCACTATCAGGGTGGGAAGGGAAATATTCGGAAGACTGTCCTTGCTGCTCGCCCTGCTCCAGTAATCGTCCGTACTGTGGAAACCGTGCATGGGCGCGGTATAGAGGCCGTCGAATTGCCGGAAATTCTGCGCGGCAAGCAGGTTTTCCCGGTCCGCGATGCCGGGATATCTTTCCAGTTTTTCGAGAATTTTTTCCTTGAGCGTTCTCAGGAATTCACGGGTATAGGTCCGGTTGAATCCGCGCCCTAGCGCCTCTCCCGAGGCTGCAAGATCGATCGGGGCCGAGATTGCGGCAGCCTTGTCGATCACTCCCCGCGCTTCATTTCCCGATTCGCCCAGCCATTTCAGCAGGGCATTCCCTCCGAGAGAGATGCCGCAGGCGAAAATTGCTCCTTTTTCGGAAGTGCGCAATCTGTGCAATATCCAGTTTATTTCCTCGTGATCGCCGGAATGATAGGCTCTCGGAAGCAGGTTGGCTTCTCCGCTGCATCCCCTGAAATGGACGACCACCCCGCTCCATCCCCTGTTCTTCACGGCATGCATCAGGGAGAGCGAATAGTGGCTTTTCGAACTGCCTTCAAGTCCGTGGAAAAGCACGAAAAGCGGGCCTTTTCCGTCCACCCAGTCGAGATCGATGAAATCCCCGTCCGGCGTATCCCATCGCACCCTTCTGTAGGCGATTTCCGGCTGCCTGATCATCTTCGCCGGATAGATCGTCTGCATGTGCCCGCCCTTGAGCCATGGCGGCGGCAAATAGCTCATCGGACGATCTCCATGATTTTGGCATGGACTGCTTCCGGCATCAGTTTCATCATGCAGTCGAGATGTCCCAATGGGCAGATTCTCTCGAAGCAGGGACTGCACGGCAGTTCGATCTTCGCCATCACAGCCTTTTCCGAGAGGGGGGGGGTGAAGCCGGGGCTTGAAGAGCCGTAGATCGCCACCATGGGCTTATTCAGGGCGGCTGCGACATGCATCAGGCCGGAATCGTTGCTGACCACGAAAGCCGCCTGCGCAATGAGATCGATGGCATCATCGAGCTCCGTCATGCCGCACAGGTTGAGGCAGGCGTCATCGCTCAAGGTTCTGATTTCCTCCCCGATATCGCGGTCCTTCCTGGATCCGATCAGCCAGATGTCCTGTTCTTTCGAGAGCATTTTGGCGAGCGCGGCGAAATGCTCGCTTGGCCAGCGCTTGGCAGGGCCGTATTCCGCTCCTGGGCAGAATACTGCGACGGGTTTTTCAGGAGTGAGCCCGAGTTTTTTCATGACAGCTTTTCTCTGGGCGGGGCTCGATGAAAGGGAGGGATATTTGAGAGGGCGATGCAAGGGATCGTTTTTTTTCTCGGCAAGCAAAGCGAAGCGCTCGACCATCAGCGGGTAGCGCGATTTTTGCAGTATCCTGGCGTCGTTCAGGAGTCCCCTGCGCATTTCGCCGACATAGCCTGTCCGAAGCGGGATGGAAGCGAAGAAAGGAACCAGGGCGGATTTCAGGGAATTGGGCAGGACGATGGCCTGGTCGTAATGCTTTTCCCGCAATGCCGCGCCGAGCCTGTAGCGCCGGCCGATTTTCAGTTCGCCATGGCCGAATGGGTTAAAGATGACCGAGTCGATTTCGGGCATCCTGGAGAAAAGCGGCGCGCACCATGCGGGAGAGAGCGCGTCCAGAACGAGATTTGCGTTGCACTCCCTGAGGCGCTTGAAAAGGACCTGGGCCATGACCGCATCCCCCACCCAGGAAGGGGCTACGATCAGGATTCTTTTCGGAAGCTCAGTGATGGCGGGCACTTCCCTTGTAAATGTAGAGCGTGCCGCAATAGGGGCAGAGCGCTTCGCCCTTCTCCTCGACAGGCAGGAACACCCTGGGATGGGAATCCCACAGGGTCATCGAAGGCATGGGGCAATGCAACGGAAGATCCTTTTCGGTCACTTCGATCAGGCGTTTTTTCGATTCGCTCATGTCGTTTCCCTCAAATGAAGGTCAGCCAGTCGGAATGGGCGTCGTTCTTGCCCGTGACGGTGTCGAAGAACATTTTCTGCAGCTTTGCCGTGACAGGGCCGCGGCCGCCGCTGCCTATTGTCCTGTTGTCGAGCTCCCTGATGGGCGTGACCTCAGCTGCAGTTCCGGTGAAGAACGCCTCGTCCGCAGTGTAGATCTCGTCGCGCGTGATGCGTTTCTCGATCACGGGAATGCCGATTTCCGTCGCGAACTGGATGAGGGTGTCGCGCGTGATGCCGTCAAGGGCGGAAGTGAGATCGGGCGTATAGATCTTGCCTTTTTTCACGATGAAGATGTTTTCCCCCGAGCCTTCCGTGACGAAGCCGTCGACGTCCAGCAGCAGCGCCTCGTCGTAGCCGTCCTGAGCCGCCTCGTTGTGCGCGAGGATGGAATTGGCATAGCTGCTCGTGGCTTTCGCCTTGCACATGGTGATATTGACATGATGGCGCGTGAAGGAGGAGGTTTTGACTCTTATCCCCTTTTCCAGGGCGTCCTTGCCGAGATAGGTTCCCCACGACCATGCTGCGATCGCCACATGAACGCTCAGGTTTTTCGCGGCGATGCCGAGCGCTTCCGATCCGTAGAATGCGATGGGGCGGATGTAACCGGAGGAGAGCCTGTTTTTGGACACGACGTCGATTTGCGCCTGGATCAGCGTATCGATGTCGTAAGGGATTTTCATGCCCAGGATATGCGCGGAGTTGAGAAAGCGCTCGGTGTGCTCCCTCAGCCTGAAAATGGCGGTTCCCCTGTCGGTCTGGTAGGCCCGCACGCCTTCGAAGACGCCCATTCCGTAATGCAGCGTGTGGGTCAGGACATGGATGGTCGCATTGCGCCACTCCACCATTTTTCCGTCAAACCAGATCAGACCATCGCGGTCGGCCATCGACATGCAGTTCTCCAAGAATTATCCAAAAGGAGATTTTATCCTATTTCCCCCCGATTTTCAGCCTGCCATCACAGTCCTGCAATGTTCCTGGCGCAGAATTTTAGAATCTTTGAGAGAGGGGAATATCATGCCTGCCATAGCTGAATTCATGCTGGGGTTTTGTTTGCTGCTGATCGCAATATTGATCGAGGCGAAGCTTGCCGATGGGAAAACAAGGATTGCATTTCACGGACACGCCTCCTGCGGAGAAGCGCATTGCCGCACCTGCCTGAAGCTTTCCAAATTGTGGTTCACCCGTTACTGAGGGTTCAGCGGTTGCTCCAGGCCTTGTCCAGAACCGCCTGGGCGCGGTCGTGTTTCGCCTTGGCCTCGAAGTAGTCCTTTTTGGCGATACCGGTCTGATTCCGGTCGGCTTCGAGCTGCTTTTGCGCCTTGTCGAGATCCGCTTTCAAATGCTGAACGGTTTTTTCCTGCGAGGATTGCGTGGTTTTGGCATCCTCGTACCTGGATTTTGCGCTTTCCATGTTTTGCCTGGCCGCCTCGAGTGCAGCCTGCAAGGTGGTGACATCCGCTGCCATGGCCTGCGAGCAGAAGAGGAGTGAGAGAAGGGCTGCGATCCAGATTTTTGTCATGGTGTTTTTCGCCTGGTTTTTAGCGAGAACGCCGCCTTAAGGCGGCGTTCTCGTCAATCGGCATTATTTGCTCAGTCACGTTCGCCGGAGAGCGCCATCAGGAGGCTCAGCAGATTGACGAAGATGTTGTAGATGTCGAGGTAGAGCGCGAGCGTCGCCATGATGTAGTTGGTCTCGCCCCCGTGCACGATCCGGCTCACGTCGAACAGGATGTAGCCGGAGAAGATCAGGATCGCGATCGCTGAAATCGCGAGCGAGGCCGCCGGAACATGCAGGAAAATGTTGGCCAGGGACGCGATGATCAAAAGGATCAGGCCGACAAACAGGAAATTTCCCATGAAGCCGAAATCCCGCCTGGTGACGGTTGCAAATGCAGCAAGGCTCAGAAAAATGGCGCCGGTGCCGCCGGCAGCAATTCCGATCAATGCGGGGCCGTTTCTGAGATGCAGCGCGACCTGGAGGATGGGGCCCAGGAACCAGCCGGCAACACCGGTGAAAATCAGCAGGAAAAGAATGCCCAGGCTGCTGTTGCGCGTTGCGCTGACCGCGAACATCAGCCCGAACATCACTGCGAGCATCATCAGGGAACCGACCAGCGGGGATTGGGCGAGGAAGGCGAAATTGGTGCCCATCCCGACGAAAGCGCCGATCACGGTGGGAATCATGGTGAGGCCGAGAAGCCCATACGTATTTCGCAACACCCTGTTCTGATCCAGGGCGTAGGGCATGGCCGAATATTGCATTTGGGGTTGCATCTTTGCTCCTTGTGGAAAATCGTTCATGATACTAAGACTACATAAAGCGGCGGAAAGTTTCAACCTCGGGAGTATTGCATGAAAGGTCTGTTCATCCTGTTGCTGTTTTTGCCTCCGCTGGCGATGGCCCAGCAAATCGAGGTCATCACCCTCAAATACAGGCAGGCGGAGGATGTGATTCCCGTGATTCAGCCCCTCCTTTCGAAAGGAGAAGCCGTTTCAGGAACAGGCAACCAGCTGATTCTGCGCACGAGGAATCCTCGCGAGATCAGGAAAGTCATCGAGCGTATCGACACGGCGCAGAGAACCCTCAGGATCACGGTTTACCAGGGAGAGGATCCCGCGGATGAATCTTCTGAAACCTACGGCACGGAATCCCGCGCATCCTACGTCCAGGTTCTGGAAGGCAGTCCCGCTTTCATCAGGACGGGGAAAGACATGCCTGAAAGTGCGATTTTTGTCGGGCCATTAGGGAGTGGTGTTGCCACGCAATACAGGGAGGTGACGAGCGGATTCTATGCCCTCGCGCATTTGAATGGCGATAAGGTCGTGGTCGATGTCAGTCCTGTCCTCGACAAACCGGTCGATGGCGGCATCGACCTCGGGAAGCTTTCGACGAAAGTTTCGGGCAAGATCGGCAAATGGATGGAACTGGGGGGCATCGAGCAGAACCTGGACTCCGGGAGCATCCATACCGGGGACGAGCGGAAAATCTGGATCAGGGTCGATTTGCCCTGAGGAAGGGGGAGCGTGAACCTGCAAAACCTGGCTTATGCCATCGACCAGTCGATACACAATCTCGGCGCAGTATCGGTGACGGGCGGCGCGATCCTCGCGCTTCTGTCCGGTGTCGCGAGGCGAAAGCTCGCCTGGATCGTGCTTTCGGGGTGGGCGGTGCAGGGAATGACCGGTGCGCTTTTCGGCGTCCTGAGCTATGCCTTCTACGGCCACCTTCCAGACATCGCCGGGATTGCAGTCGATGCGCTCGTGATCAAGATGGCCTGCGCGGCTTCGGGGTTTTTCCTTGCAGCGTTTTATCTGCGGCAGGCGCGGACAGAAAACATGAATTTTTGGCGGATTGAAGCCTTGCTCGCCATTGCCGCGCTCACTGCAGCCTCGTTCCTCAGGTGGTTTTCCTGAAACGCTCGCCCAGCGCGCAGCGCTTTTCGAAAGCTTCCCGCGCTATCCTCACGTCTTCCAGAAAATAGGGCAGCTCGTTCAGGGTGAGCGCCTGCGGGCCATCGACCAGCGCTTTGGGCGGTGCGGGATGGAAATCGACGAGGATCATGTTGGCGCCCGCCACCACCCCCTGTGCCGTGACATGCATGACATCCAGTATGCCTTCCGGTCCCTTCGCCCGGGTGCCCACGGAATGGGAGGGGTCGATGCAGACCGGCATCCTGGTCAGCCTTTTCACCACCGGCACATGGGAGAAGTCGACGAAATTGCGGTGCGGGTCGCCCATGTTGGTTTTCATCCCCCTCAGGCCGAATATCACCTTGCGGTTGCCTTCCGAGGCGAGATATTCCGCTGCATTCAGCGATTCGTCGAGGGTGATGCCGAAGCCGCGCTTCAGGAGGACGGGGAACCGTTGCTGGCGTCCGACTATTTTCAGAAGTTCGAAATTCTGGGTGTTGCGCGTGCCGATCTGGATCATCACACCGGCAGGGCTTCCGGTCTTTTTCAGGGCTTCCAGGATCTCGTCCATGTGGGATTCGTGCGTAATTTCCATGGCGATCACCCTGATGCCGTATTTTCCCGCGAGATCGAAAACATAGGGCAGGCAGCTTTTTCCATGGCCCTGGAAGGAATAGGGGCTGGTCCTCGGTTTGTATGCCCCCATTCTGGTGCAGACCTGTCCGTTGTCGCGCAGCGCCCTCATCATCATTTCGACGTGTTCGGGATTGTCCACTGCGCAGAGGCCGGCGAACACGTTCAGGTTGTCCTGCCCGAAGCGCACGCCATTGTAGTCGAAATGGCTGGGCCTGTGGTCATCCCTGTGCCTTCCCAGCACCCGGTATTCCTCGGAAACCCTGACCACGCTTTCCACGCAGGGCAGGCTCTTCATGTCTTCCACGTCGAGCGCCTGGGTATTGCCGATCAGATAGATTTCGGTCAGAACCTGTTCCGCGCCCCGCTCGGTGTGGATGCGGGTGCTGATGTCGGGGAGGTTGGCGAGATGCCCGATGAGTTGCCTGAATTCCGGGCTTTCCGGTTTTGCGTCCTGAGTCAGTATGAGGATCATGATGGTTCAGCGGTCTGGAGTTTCGATCGACAGCCCCTTGGGCATGTCGGATGCGTCAGCGATTCTGGACGGGTCGATTGCAAGCGACATGAGCCATGCGCGCAATTCGCCGGAATGGAGCGTATCTTCATCGCCCGTTCCGTGATGGATGACCAGCTTCGACTTGGGATCGGAAAGGTAGGAATCGATGCAGGGGCGAATCTCCTTCAACGAAAGGACGGCATTCGCCGATCGCGGCCAGTCCCAGAACGACTGCGGAATGTCGCAGGCAGCATGCAGCATGCCGCTCGTCATCATCAAAATCAGGAATGCAGTTAGCCTGTTCATTTCTTGCCAGAGCCTTTCGTCACGATGGGAGCGGTCCAGCTTCCCGTGACATTGTATTCGTAGGCGGCAAGCTGGTCGAGCGGGTCCTGCAATACCTTGCCCACGACCCAGGTGGCGACACCGACGACAGGTCCGCCAAGGAGCGAGCTTGCGACCGAAAAGCTCCCGCCGAGCTGGGGTTTTACAATGATTTTCAGGTCCTGGGTTTCCTTGTCGAGATCGATTTTGCCGCTCATGCCGACTTCTGCTGCGGGGCCTTCTATCCTGAGATCATCGGTGTAGGCGATACCGTCGGATATTTTCAGGCTGCTCGATATGGTCTCGAAAGCGAAGCCCTGGCTGAATATGTCCCTGAAATCCAGCGTGATTCTGCGCGGGATTTCCTGAAGGCTCAAGATGCCGAGCAGCTTGCCTATTCCGGGGTCGATCTTGTTGAATTGTCCGTGCTTCGCCTTCAGCGCGATGTTCCCGTTGAGGGTCGCATAATTGATGGACTGCGGGCTACCTGCCCAGGAGAGCGTCCCCTCCATGCTTCCCTTGCCGCGCATGATGTTGTCCGGGTAGCCGAAGCGTGTCAGGAATTTACCGATTCTGGAAACGTCGAGTTTGACGTTGATGTTCGTCCTGGGATGGATCGCCCATCCCTGCCACAGCCCGTCCGCGGTCAGCGTGCTGTCCGGATTGCTGATGCGCAGCTTCTGTATTTTCCAATCGTTGCCCTGCTGCAAGGCGACCAGTTCCAGATGCCCCATTGTCTTGTTTTTCATCACGAAGCTGTCAGCAGTGACATCGAGGGCGGGAAGATTCCGGTTGGCGACTTTTGCCAGTGCGGTTTTCGACTCGATCGCTTCCTTTTCCGTCGGCGTGTACGGAATGACGAGTTTTTTGAGTTTCGCAATCAGTTGCCCCTTTCCTTCGGGAAGCCACTGGATAGCCCCGTCGATGTCATCCCCGGAAATCGTCGCCTGCCAGTTGCCGTCGTTCTGCTTTGCCGACACCCCAAGCTTTCCGAAATGCTTTCCGAGAAAGGTGAGGGCGTCGATGTCGAGATCCACCCCTGCCAGCGAAAAGGGGCTTTTCCCTCCGCCGCTTTCGTCCAGAATGTCGCGCCATCTGTCCGCATCGAGCGACTTCAGCGAGCCGACAATCCATATTCCCGGTGCTTCGGGAAGCTCCGTGGGCAAACTTTCGTCGAAATAGATCGTGCCGCGGTCGATTCGGCTGGAGCCGTTTTCCGTCCTGCCGACGAACTGCGCGGCCATGATTTTCCCATAGGAGAAAGTCATGAGATTTCCGTCTGGTACGAGCGACTTTTTCTCCAGGCGTACCGGAGTGATGTCGGATGCTTTCCTGGAAAAAGGATAGGGCAGGTCGGAAGAGAGGCCATGCAAGGTGGATTCGATCAGGATGTCGGTTTTTTTCTTGCTGGCTGAGATCGTTCCATGCCAGGCAGCACTGCCGTGGAAATGGCGGGCGAAGGGATCAGTGATGTTGTCGGGGCTGATCTTTCCGGAAGCGATGATTTTCAAGCTGCCGTCCTGCCCGGTCGAGGCGCCGATGACAGCGGGGCCGCCGAGGATGACCGCACTGGCGTTTTTCGCATTCAGGGAGGATTCGGAAAAATCCAGACGCCCGTTGAGATGCGCCAGGTCGGGCATGCCGGGTCCGGTAACCGTATCGTCCTGGAACTGGTAGCTGCCCGATACCCTGGTGTTCTCGATCTTTTCGAGGGGAATGTCGAGCTTGATCTTCAGGTTGCCATTTCCGGTCGAGCGCATCCCTTTCGTGAAGCCGTTGATGTATTGCGTCACCGGAGACTGGTCGATGACTTTCAGGAATTCGTCGGTCGGGCCGGAGGCTTCCCCCTCCGCATGGAGCACGGCGTTGCCGAGGTCTGGAATGACGGCCTGGCAGGTGGTGAGTCTGGCACCGAGGATGGTCCCCCGGTGCGAGGTGATTTCCATTCTCGATCCCTGGAACAGGATGTCGGCTGAAAGTGAAGTTATCTCTGGCCATTCAGGTGCATAGCGCAGCGTGGCGTTTTTGATTTTGAATGCGGTCTGGAAGAATCCGGTTTTGTCATTTGCAAAGGGGAAATTGTCGAGGTTTCCCTTGAGTCTCATCTTGACGTCGCCGGCCTCCCCTCCCAGGATCGCGTTTTTCACCCAGCTTCTCGCATCACTGGCGACGACGCGTGGCAGATAGCGCCAGACCTGGCTTGCATCCGCCCGGGTCAATCTTCCCGTGATGTCTGCATAATTGTTCGCGCTGGTATAGGAGCCGAACGCATTTCCGGCGAGGTTCTCATTGGAAAAGGAGAGGTTGTCGAAGGTTACTTTTTGACCCTGCTTGTCGTTCTGCCACTTGGCCTGTGCGATCAGTATGTCCAGGCTGACGGGCGCTTCGAAGAGTCTGGGCAGAATGAATTCAGGATGGCGGGAATCGAGGTTGAAACTGCCGCCGTTCTCATCCCCGTCGACATGGCCGCTGATTCCCTTGAAAATATTCCCGGAAGCGGAAAAGCCGAGGTTCGAGAAGCGTCCCTTGACGCTGTAATGGGCGGGCAGTTGCCCGGTCTTTTTCCCGGCGGGAGACTGCCACGGAAACAGAAGCGATCCGGATTCCTCTCCTTTCCATTTGATCTGAAGATCGCGAAGTTCTCCATGGGGTGCAAGCGTTGCCAAGGCCTCGCGGACCCTGGAAGGCATGGGGAAATATTCGGACAGCCTTGAAAGCGTGTCGCATTCGAGCAAATTGGCGCTGATTTCACCCTCCTCGGGGCTGCTGCCGTGCGCCGGGACGGAGCGCAGCAGGAAGTCTGTGGGGTGAATCGATTCTCCTGTATCGGTTTCGAGGGCGAGTTTCTGTGTCCGGATTTCATAACCGCCGTCGACGCTCTTCCAACCGATGCGTCCGTGCAATGTTCTCATGCCGATTTCAGGCAGGCTGCTTCCCAGTTTTGCCATGACATTGGAAAGCATCAAGTCTGCGGTAAATGCTTCCGGCTTCTCCTGCGCGAAATCGAGCCAGACGCGCATGGCGCCTTTCCCGCCGAGAAGCTCCCTGGGAGAAGGGAGCCATTTCCCGAGACTTGCAGTGTCGGCATAATCTATCCTGGCATAGAGTTTGCCGCGCCAGGCCTTGGGATCGTTCAGGGATTTGCCATAAAGATTTCCCCTGATGTCGATGGGAGAGGAAAGATCGGCAGGCGGTATGGCGCGCAGGCCGAACAGGTGGTGCTGTCCGGAATTGACGAGTGCGAAATTGACCTGATTCAGCATCAGGGGAGGCGCTCCCATTTTTTCGTCTTCCCACAGGATGAAACCGTTCTTGATGAGTACCTGATTCTGGTGCAGCAGCCAGTCTGAAACACCGGAATTTGCCGGACCCCGATTGATGGGGATGCCTGCGACATAGATTGTGCCGCTCTGGTCGCGCCTGATGCCGAGCCTGGGCTGATCGATTTCTATCGAGGCAAATCGCACTTCTCCAGTGAGAAAGGTCATCCATGACAGGTTGTTTTCTATTTTGTCCAGGGTCAGGGCGGCCAGGCCTGATTTGTCGAATATCCTGACATTGCGCAATGTCAGATGGGGATGAATACCTGCCCAATCTGCCTGGATGCTGCCGATGGCGATGCGTTCGCCGATGGCGGCTCCGACGGTCTGTTCGATATCGTTGCGGTAGGTTTCGATGTCCGGAAGCAGCCAGTAGCGCAGCGCCAGGATCGCAGCTGCGATGATGAAAAATGCTGCGATCGAGGATGCGACGATCAGGCGGACCGTCCAGCGGTGCGTCAGAATCAGAAGTTTCAGCAAAGGAAAAACCTGCTATGGATGCGGTCGTGAAATGGATTCATAACAGTTTGTTCGATGGGTGATCGCGACCATAAGTTCAACCCGCCAGCTTGAACCCCGTGCCGGGAAGCGGATACACTGGATTTTAGCCTTTTATTGGAACAATGGATATATGCCTGAAAAAGCAGTCATCCTGACGAACGCCGAAAAGTACAGCCGCTATGTTGCAAGGCTCGCTCAGGAGTGGAAGCTTGCATGCACCCTCGACAGGCCTTTTTGCAGGGAGGAAATGCAAGCCTTCCTGGAAGCCGGGAGGGCTCGGGATGAAGCCGAACTCAATCGCATCCTCAGGGAGTTGAGAAAAAAGGTCATGCTGCGCCTCATCTGCCGGGATCTTTCGGGTCTTGCCGACATGAGGGAAGTCGTCGTTGCCATGTCGAATCTTGCCGAAGTCTCGATCAGGCATGCCCTTGCCCTGCACGACCAATGGATGCGGGAGCAGTTCGGGGTGCCGATCGGCGAAATCAGCGGCACACCCCAGGTTCTGCATGTCGTTGCCATGGGTAAGCTCGGCGGGGAGGAACTCAATGTTTCTTCAGACATCGACCTGATTTTCGTTTATCCGGAAGACGGGGATACGTCGCGCTCCCTGAGCTGCCAGGAATATTTCACGAGGCTTGGCAGGAAGCTGATTTCAAGCCTGAATGAGCTGACCCAGGACGGTTTCGTGTTCAGGGTCGACATGCGTCTCAGGCCTTATGGAGAAAGTGGCGCGCTGGTTTCGAGCTTTTCCATGCTGGAAGATTATTTCCTGACGCAGGGAAGAGAGTGGGAGCGCTATGCCTGGATCAAGGCCAGGGCGATTACGGGGGATCGCATCGAAGACCTGATGAAAATCGTCCACCCCTTCGTATACAGGAAATACCTCGATTTCGGCGCTTTCGGTTCCATGCGCGAACTGCACGACCAGATCAGGCAGCAGGTCAGAAGGCGCGAAATGAGCGACAATATCAAGCTGGGTCCGGGAGGCATCCGGGAAGTCGAGTTCATTGCGCAGGTCTTCCAGTTGATCAGGGGGGGGCGCGACAGCGATCTCCAGGTACGCCCCACCCTGAAAGTACTCGATCTGTTGGCAGGAAAGCACATGCTTCCGGAAGATGCCGCGAATGACCTGAAAAATGCCTATGTCTTCCTGCGCAATCTGGAACACAGGCTGCAATATCTGGACGATACCCAGACGCAGGCGATCCCGGAAAATCCCGACGACAGGGCTTTGGTTGCGCAGGCGATGGGTTTTTCCGATTACCCGGCTTTTCTGGCCGCGCTCGATGCCCACAGGATGCGGGTGCAGTTCCAGTTCGAGGAGATTTTCTCCGAACCCGAACAGGAATCGTACCAGATATGGGGAACGGGCGAGCAAGAGGCGAAGGAGAAGCTTGCGGAACTCGGCTACGATGCCCCTGAAGAGATGTTCCGGCTCCTGCAGGGAATCCGGGGGGGCAGCCGCTACAGGCATCTTCCCTCAGCCAGCCAGAAGCGCGTCGACGAACTGATTCCCCTGATGGTAAAAGCCGCTGCCATTCAGCCCAACCCGGATCAGACCCTGAGAAGGACGCTCGATCTGCTGGAAGCGATCAGCAGCCGATCTTCCTACCTGTCCCTGCTCAAGGAATACCCGCATACGCTGGAACAGATTGCCGGACTGGCGAGTGCGAGTCCCTGGGCGAGCGATTATCTGCGCCAGCATCCCATTTTGCTCGATGAACTGCTCGACACCCGAACGCTCCACAGCCCGCCGGACTGGGAAGAGTTGGCGAAAATCCTCGATGCGAAACTGGAGGAGGCCGAAGGGGATACCGAAGCGCAGATGGGGATATTGCGCGATGTCCATCATTCTGCGGTTTTCCAGTTGCTCGTGAAGGATCTCAACGGGCTATTGAGTCTCGAGATTCTGAGCGACCACCTGAGCCATCTGGCCGATCTGATCCTGGAAAAAGTGCTCGAATCCTGCTGGCAGGGCTTGAAGGGACGCCATCGGGAACAGCACCAATTCGCCATCATCGGCTACGGCAAACTCGGCGGCAAAGAGCTCGGCTATGCGTCCGATCTGGACATCGTTTTTCTTTACGACGACGATCATCCGAATGCCCAGGAAACCTATGCGAGGCTTGCGCAGCGCATCAATACCTGGCTCACCAGCAGCACCCAATCGGGCGTGCTTTACGAAACCGATCTGAG
>JAJZRP010000002.1:0-56524 GCA_021802655.1 Pseudomonadota bacterium | reverse complement strand
ACATCGTTTTTCTTTACGACGACGATCATCCGAATGCCCAGGAAACCTATGCGAGGCTTGCGCAGCGCATCAATACCTGGCTCACCAGCAGCACCCAATCGGGCGTGCTTTACGAAACCGATCTGAGACTGAGGCCGAACGGCGCAAGCGGGCTTCTGGTGAGCTCCATAGCCGCTTTCAGAGCCTACCAGATGAGTGGAGCCTGGGTATGGGAACATCAGGCCCTGACCCGGGGGCGGCATGTCGCCGGGAGTGCGAGAGTGGGAGACGAGTTCGAAGAGATCAGGACCGGGGTGTTGATGCTGGAGCGCGACATGCCGAGTTTGAGAAACGAAATCCTGTCCATGCGGCAGAAAATGCTCGAAGGGCATCCCAATCGCACCGATCTTTTCGACATCAAGCACGATCCGGGCGGCATCGTCGATGTCGAATTCGCCGTGCAGTTCCTGGTGCTCGCCCATGCGCATGACCATCCGGAGCTCACCGGCAATGTCGGCAATATCGCATTGCTCGGCATGCTGGGCGAAATCGGGCTGATCCCGGTGGAGGTCGGTTCAAACGCGCAGGATGCCTACCGCGAATTCCGGCGAATCCAGCACAGGCTGAGGCTTGCCGGGGAAGCTTATGCGCGCATCGAAAGAAGTCGCGTCGAGCAGGAAGTGAACGCCGTTTCGAGGTTGTGGCGTGAAGTTTTCGGTCAGGGCGATTATCGGGAGTGATCGCGATTGTGCCTGGCAATGGATATACTGGAAAAAAACACTTTCATTAAGGAATCAAATTGCGATTGAGCAAGATCGTCACGAGGACAGGAGACGAGGGGAAGACCGGGCTGGGCGACGGGACCAGGGTGGGCAAGGACGATTTGCGCATCGCCGCCATCGGGGACGTGGACGAGCTCAACAGTTCGATCGGGCTCGTTCTTGCGGAGAATCTGCCTGGTAGCGTGAAGGAGTCTCTTCTTGCCATCCAGCACGATCTTTTCGAACTCGGTGCCGAGCTTTGCCTGCCGGGGCAGTCCAGAATCGTAGCAGATCATGTTTCTAGGATCGACGAAAATCTCGAAAAGATGAATGCCGATCTTTCCCCTCTCAGGGAATTCGTTCTTCCCGGAGGATCGAGGGCGGCAGCGCTTTGCCATCTGGCGAGAACGATTTGCAGAAGGGCGGAGCGTTCGCTGGTTGCGCTTTCCAGAATAGAGAAGGTTGGCCCCGAAAGCCTCAAATACCTCAATCGCCTTTCCGATTTCCTTTTTATTCTCGCCCGCAAGGTCAACAGGGAAAGCGGCTGCGGGGATGTGTTATGGACGCCTCAAAAGGGCTAGTATTCCTGGGAAAGGTAGGATTTGATCGCGATTGCCGATGCGATCGCGACAGGGATCAGGGCGAGTGCCCCGCAGATGATCATTTCCAGGCTTTTCCTGTTGCGGCCAAGATACCTTCCCAGGAAATCGGCGGGGATGGCACATAGGAGCAGCAGGCTGGGGATGAGGGCGGTTTCCGCATAGGCACGGCCGATCAGCATCAGGCTTGCCAGGATCGTCACGGCGACAGCGGTTCCGGCATGCCCCAGGGGGATACGCGGTTTTGGGAAATTGAAGGCGAGATGCCCGCCCAGAACAGCAGCAAGAACCCCGCCCAGTTGCCCGAGCAGGGTGCTGCCCGTGGTCGCGCTGACAATCGCATTGCCTGCGGCGACGAGGAAAAGGATCGGTCCGTTTCTTCCGTCCAGGGCGATCCAGAGCCCGAACCAGAGCAGGGCGGACACCGCGAGTTGTAATGCCGGAAATCCTGTCTTGAAGAGGGGAAGCAGAATCAGTACGCTTCCTGAGATCGAGAAGGCTCCCTGCAGGACGATCCTGATTCTATGGGAGAAGCCAGCCAGATCGTCGAATGAAAAGACCAGAAAATTCAAGGCCATCAAATAGGGAAGCCAACCCTGCGGCTCAGGCGGGGGAAATGCAAAAATCCCGTAGATCAGCGTATATCCGACCAGAAATCCCGTCCCTGTCGCGAGGGTGCTGACGATGGGTTTGGAGCGCGCATCGCGCAGCAAAAAGCCGAACATCATTGCGGCAACGGTCGCCGCCAATGGCCAGAGGACCGTCTCCCCGGCCATCGAAAGGAGCATCGGGGCCATCAGAGGCTCCCTTATTGCCGTTTGCCCTCGATGTTGATCTGCACCTCGATGGTGTCCGAGATGCCGTTCAGCATGTAGTTCATGCCAAAGTCGCTGCGACGAATAGTGGTTTTCGCCACATAGCCCGAGCGATATCCGCCCCAGGGGTCGGGCCCTGCTCCGACATGCCTCAGGCTGAATGTGACGGGTTTGGTCACGCCGTGCAGGGTCAGGTTGCCGGTCAGCGTACCCTCGTTGGCGTTTTTCATCTTCACGCCGGTCGAGGTGAATGTCATGGTCGGGAACTGCTTGGCGTTGAAGAAATCGGGTCCCAGCAGATCCTTGTTGCGTTTGTCGAAATTGGTATCCAGGCTGTCTATGGGCACTTCCACCGAAACCTTGTCGGCTTCATGATGCGCGGCATCCACGGTGAAAGAGCCGGATATGGCGTCGAATCTTCCGGGGAATTCGCTCACGCCCATGTGCCCGACCCGGAACTGGACCATGGAGTGCGTCGGATCGATTTTGTAGGTGCCGGCAGGGCTCGAATTCTGCACCTGGTAGGCATCGGCCAAGGCAATGCCGCTCTGAAGTGCCAGTGCTGCGGCAAGCGTTACGATAGCTTTGTTCATGCTTCCTCCCTTCTTACTTGATGGTCAAATGAGTGCCGTCGCAGAATGGCCTGTTTTTGGATTTCCCGCAGCGGCATATCCCGACCTTCTTGGCTTCCTTCAATTCGACCTGGTCGGGCGTGAAATCCGAGCCCTTGTGGGAGCCGTCGCAATAGGGGAGATTTTTGGATTTCCCGCAGGCGCAGAAATAATAGGTTCCGGCTGCGAGATCGAGGACGAAAGGTTCCTGTTTCATGTCGAACTCCTTTTGAGATATGGGAAGGAGATTGAATGTTACTACAGAAACATTTCTAATGCAAACATTATTTCAGAATGTCTCCCTCAGTTTTTCCAGAGCCGACCGGATGGTTTCGAGTTCTTCAGCGCTCAGCTTGCCCAGACGCTTTTCGAGGTATGCGCCATGGGCGGGAAAAGCCTCCTTGAACACTTTTTCTCCCTCCGGTGTCAGCACGGCGATGAAGCTGCGCCTGTTCTCCGGCGGCACGATGCGTTTCAGCAAGCCCTTGTTTTCCAGCCTGTCGAGCACTCCAGTGAGCGTTCCCTTGGTGATGAGCGTTTTTTCGGCCAGTTTGCATAGCGGCATGCCTGGCGTGTTTCCCAGGGTGGAGATGACGTCGAACTGCGGCGGGGTGAGTCCGAGTTCGCGGATATGCGCTGCGGAATAATGCGTGAAAGCCTGATAACAGCGGGCCAGTTCGCGTATGACGGGGAGAAAGCTGGGTTTCATGATGAGCACTTATGTTAACAATATCGCTATTCTAGATCGTTTTTTCGACTTCGTCTCAAGATCTTCCCGTAAATGACGACATTGAGAAGAAGGACGGCCGTACCGAGGATTATTCTGGTGCTGTTATCGAACTGGCCGGGGTAAAGGATGGAGAGCATGTGATGTTCGACGAAACTTCCCTGGTAGGCTTTCAGCCCTTCTTTCCGGATGAGCCATTTTTCGAGGGGGGTGATGGGGCAGGGGAGATTCGCATATTCGACAGCCGCCGCCCAAAGCGCAGCAGGGATCTGTAGCCACATCGCTTGCTTCCATTTCAGCGCCAGGATTGCACCGAACAGCGCAAAGATGATGAACAAAAAGTGGAGAATTGCAACGAGATCGGCGAGAATCCTGTAGTTCATGATTTGATTCTAGTCCAGACAGAGAGTTGCAATTGGTGAAAGATTTGAAATCCATCGGTCGTTTTCAGATCGAAAGGCTGCTGGGCGAAGGGGCTCAGGGCAGTGTTTATCTCGCACAGGACCCCCGGCTCGGAAGGCAGGTTGCAATCAAGGTGCTCGCAATCGATACGGGCTTCGAGGGATTGCTCGACGAGGCGAGGATCGTGGCGGGGCTCAGGCATCCCAATATCGTCACGCTTTACGACGCAGGAGAGTACGAGGGCGCACCCTATCTGGTGTTCGAGTACGTGGAAGGCATGACCCTGGGTCAGAGAATCAAGAAAAGCGGCGCTTTGCCGACGATGGAAGCGATAGATATCGCGCTCAGAATACTCGAAGGGCTTGCCTGTGCGCACAGCCAGAAGATCATACACAGGGATATCAAGCCGGCCAATATCATGATCGATGGAGCCGGCGTGCCCAGGATCATGGATTTCGGAATTGCGCAAAGCATGGCTTCTCCCGATGCTGCCACGGAGCTTCTCGGTTCTCCGCTGTATATGGCGCCGGAATATGTTTCGAAAGAAAAATCGAGCCCGCAGTCCGATATTTTTTCGCTCGGCATGGTTCTTTACGTCATGCTGACCGGGCGACATCCCGTCGAAGGAAATAGCCTCAGGGAAATCCTGCACAATATCGCGACCATTCCGGTTCCGCCTCCCTCGAAGATGATGCAGACCTTGGACGAGAAGCTGGACAGCATTATTTTGAAGGCGCTTGCCATCAATCCCCAGGACCGTTACCCGGATGCCGAGAGCCTGATCTCCGGATTGAAAGCCTATGGCGAGCCTGCACACATGGAGGGAGATGGGAAGCAGAGCACCCTCGAGTTTCTGCTCAGAAGGATGAGGCACAAATCCGATTTTCCCGCGCTTTCTCAGGCGATCAGTGCTGTCAACAAGATTGCCGTGTCCGACAAGGAAAGCGTTTCGAATCTTTCGAACTTCATCCTGAGGGATTTTTCCCTCACGAACAAGCTGATCAAGCTGGTCAATGCGGCAACCTATGGCCAGTTCGGAGGTACGATAAGCACGGTTTCGCGCGCTGTCGTCATCCTCGGTTTCAACACCGTCAGGAATGTTGCGGTCACCCTCATGCTTTTCGAGCATCTGCAGAACAAATCCCAGGCGCTCAAACTCAGAGACGAGATCATATCCACATTTTTCAGCGGCGTGCTGGCCAGGGAATTGGCGCCGAAAATCGGCATCAGGGATGCGGAGGAGGCCGCCATCTGCGCCATGTTTTACAATCTCGGGAAATTGCTTGCCACATTCTATTTCCCCGAGGAGGCGCTGGCGATCAGCAATCTGACCGAGAAGATGGGCGAAGACGATGCCTCGGCCTCGGTCCTGGGTGTTACCTATGAGGAACTCGGTATCGGAATCGCGCAGAACTGGCACTTTCCGCAAAGAATCGTATCCAGCATGCGAAAAATCGGCGACGAAAAGGTCAGAAATCAGGATTCGGATTCCGGCAAGCTCAGGGTGCTGACCAATCTTTCCAACGAATTGCGCCGCGTCGCGCAGTCCGGAAAACACGAGGACAAGGGGCGTGAACTCCACCAACTCGCTTCACGTTACCATGCGGCCCTGCCCGTTTCGGAGAAAATGCTCGGCAGGGCCATAGAAGAATCGATGAAGAAATTCATGGTCGAGGTCAAGATCCTCGGAGTAAGCAGCAAGGACAGCGTCTTCCTGAAGCATGTCAACCAGTGGTCCGGCGTCAGCTCCGGCGCGAAACCGATCGAAGACGAATTCCAGAAAACGATCAAGGTCGAAAACGCAGTCGATGCGGCCCCTGCAAAGCAGGATTCGGGGAGCATGCTGACAGCAGGTATTCAGGACATCACCAATGTGTTGCTCGAAGAGTACGACCTCAACGACCTTCTGCGTATGGTGCTTGAAACGATATACCGCAGCATGAATTTCTCGAGAGTATTGCTGGCCATCAAGGACGTCAAACAGAATGTCATGGTGGGCAGGTTTGGCTTGGGGCAGGGCGTGGAGGAAATCGTGAAGCGGTTCAGGTTTCCGCTTTCAGGGCCCAGGGACGTATTTCTCGTGGCCCTGGAGC
Source organism: Pseudomonadota bacterium (assembly GCA_021802655.1). Lineage (GTDB taxonomy): Bacteria > Pseudomonadota > Gammaproteobacteria > Burkholderiales > JABEVD01 > JABEVD01. The sequence continues at coordinate 50,537 of JAJZRP010000002.1, read as the reverse complement.
AGGGACTCGACATCTTCATTTCGGATATCGATGCCGAAAACATCAGGGAGCGGATTCCGACCTGGTATCGAGCCAGCATCGATGCGAAATCGTTTATCCTGTTTCCTCTCATCGTCGACAAAAGGCTCATTGGCATGCTCTATGCCGACAGGGTGGAGTCCAATCTTCTGAAAATAGAGGAAAAGGAGCTTGCTCTCCTGAAAACGGTGCGCAATCAGGCCGTTCTCGCCATCAAGCAGAAGCTCTGATTATTTGGACTCGAACCTGATCACCTTCGCATCGATTGACGGCGGTTCCTGTTTCGAAGCGAGTGCATCGAGCGCTTTCGCGAAATCTCCCTGCAGTCGCTTCATGGTCTGGACAGCTTCCGGAAAATAGTAAACGGCTTCGTAGGGCACTGCGTCGCTGAGTGCGCTTCTGCTCCCGGGCCTGAATCGGTGCCATGATATTGCTATGGTCCTGTTCCCGGTGCCGTCGACGAAAATGAATTCTTCGCTGTCGAGAACGGCAAGGTACTGCATGCTTCTGATCGGAACGAAAACGGGGCCGGTATTTCTTGAGACCATGAGTCTGGCGAGATTGTAAAGTTCCGCAGGCAGGGTGCGCTCCTCCCTGGAAAACGCTTCATCAGGCCTGTAAAAGATTTCTTCGCTCATTGGGGTTCCTTGCAAAATTGAAAATCTACTCTTCCCGCCGGAGGATTTCCAGAGAAAACCGGATTGCAAAAAATCGTGCCATGGGCCCATCGGTGAATCGAAAACATCCCGCCGCGCTGATACCGGGGATGACGTAGGTTATAATCGGCAATCTATGCCGCTCCCAACTTTATCAGACATCGAATCTGCCTTTTCCGAGGGCGGACTCCTGTCCTGCTCGATCGAAGGCTTCAGATCCAGGAAGCAGCAGACCGAAATGGCAAAGGCGATCCTCGATGCGATATCGAAGAACGGACGGCTCGTCATCGAGGCGGGGACCGGTACGGGAAAGACATTCGCCTACCTCGTGCCGGCGCTCCTTTCAGGCGGGAAGATCATCGTCTCGACAGGCACCAAGACGCTCCAGGATCAGCTCTATACCCGGGATATCTCCGCCATGTTGAGTGCCCTCGGAATCTCGGTCGAGACGGCACTTCTCAAGGGACGCGCAAACTACATATGCCATTACCATCTGGAGCGCACCGCGAGGGAAGGGAGACTCTCCTCAAGAGAGGATGTTGCCTACCTCAAGCGCGTAGAGCGCTATTCGAGAAACACCCAAAGCGGGGATAAGGGCGAGCTTGTCGAAGTGCCCGAGGATGCGACCATCTGGCCTCTCGTGACTTCCACCCGCGAGAACTGCCTGGGGTCGGAATGCCCGAATCACAAGGAATGCTTCGTGATGGAGGCAAGGCGTGCCGCCATGCGGGCCGATCTCGTCGTGGTCAATCACCATCTTTTCTTTGCCGACGTGATGCTGAAGGACGAAGGTGTGGCAGAACTCCTCCCTGCCTGCAATACCGTGATTTTCGACGAAGCCCATCAGCTTCCCGAAGTCGCCAGCCTTTTTCTCGGCGAAACCGTTGGAACCAGCCAGATGATCGAGCTTGCGCGCGATACGAGGCTGGAGGCTGCGATTTCAGCGAAGGATTTCGCGGCATTGCCCGAAGCTGCAGCGAAACTCGAAAAAGGCGCGAAGGATGCCAGGCTTTCCGTTCTGGAGGCCGATTCCAGGCTTCCCATTTCCGCGCTGGACAAGGATTTTTTTTCCGCTCTGGAAGCCCTGATGGGAAGCCTCGAAGCGCTTTTGAAGCTGCTGGAGCTCCAGGCGGAGCGCAGCGAAGGTTTGAAGAACTGCAGGGATCGGGCAATCGAATTGCTGCGCAGGACGAAGAACTGGCGGGATGACGATTCGGGGGAATTCATCCGCTGGGTGGAGGTTTACAGCCAGGCGATGCAACTCAATGCCACGCCCATGTCGATCGCAAAGCTTTTTTCCAGCCAGATCGAGGCAAGGCCGATGTCGTGGATTTTCACCTCCGCGACCCTCGCCGTGGGCGGAGATTTCTCCCATTACCTGGAGCAGATGGGACTTGTCGATGCGAAAACGCTTTGCCTCGACAGTCCCTTCGATTATCCCAATCAGGCGTTGCTCTATGTGCCGGAGGCGATGCCCGAGCCCAACAGCCGCGAACACACCAAAGCCGTGGTCGATGCTGCGCTTCCCCTGATTGCGGCAAGCGGCGGACGGGCATTCCTGCTTTTCACCAGCCTCAAGGCGATGCGCCTCGCTCACGAATTGCTTAAGGAGGCATTCTCGGAGGAAAAGCTCGATTTCCCGCTCCTGCTGCAGGGAGAGGGAGCGAAGAATGCGATGCTTGAGCGGTTCAGGCAATTGGGCAATGCCGTCCTTCTCGGCAGCCAGTCTTTCTGGGAAGGGGTGGACGTGAGGGGGGAGGCATTGTCGCTGGTCGTGATCGACAAGCTTCCCTTCGCCCCTCCCGACGATCCGGTGCTTTCCGCGAGGATACAGAAGATCAACAGGGAAGGAGGGAATGCCTTCATGGAATTCCAGCTCCCCCACGCGGTATTGACCCTGAAGCAGGGGGCGGGCAGATTGATTCGCAGCGAGGAAGATAGGGGGGTACTCATGATCTGCGATCCGAGGATCATCTCGAAATCCTACGGCAAGCGCATCTGGCGCAGCCTGCCCCCGATGAAGCGGACCAGATCTCGAGCCGATGCTGTAGAATTCTTCAGGGAGGAGAAATCATGAAAAAGTGGCTGCTCGTGCTGGTGATGCTTTTCTCGCAGGGCGCATTCGGGAAATGGGAAGCCTATGTTCCAGCCAGGCTTGCAGATGGCGTGGCGATTGCATCGCATGCCGGGCACGGCGGATTCGTGGTCTTCAAGCAGGACTATGCCTTCAGTGCGAAAGTGGTTTACACGGGAGAGATCCGTCCCGCTTCGGTTGCCGGGAGCCAGGTGCTGAGCGGTTTTTTCGGAGTGGACCGCGATTATCCCGTCCAGGACATGAAATACGGAAACGAAGTGAAGGTGACCGAGGATGGCAGGGATTACTGGATGCCGGTTTCATTCGACGTCCTCACCGACATGCAGAAGAAGCTCGGGAAAGGGGAAGCTTTCACCGCCTATGTCAGGCTGCTCGGGGAATCCGGAAGCAGATGGATTTTCCTCCTGGACGGCTTCAGTAGCGCTTCTCGAAAGCCCTGAATTCCGCTTCGAGCCGCCACTCAAGCTTCGCCTTGCGGTTGGATTCCAGATAATCCTGGCAAAAATCCGATAACAGTCTGCCTGCCCGCACATCTCTCTCGCATTGCCTGACCGGGACGAATTTCGCTGCGTTCACCCAAAGGCTTTTTCCAGGAACGAAGGCGTATTCCAGGCTGTTGCGCGCGATATTCTTGAGTTCGGGGTACCCGAGACGATCCTCCAGCGAAGCTTTCAGGTATTCCATCGAAATTTCGCTTCTCAAGACGCCCGCATCGCAGCTCGAAAGCGTAACGGGCACGCCGAATTTCAGGTAGGTCGGCAAGGGGTCCGCGCGTTCTCCCAGCACGGTGTCGGTCCTCCCGGGGCAGATATCGACCAGCACTTTCTTTTGGGCGAGCTTTTGCAAAAGCCCCTGGGGTTCGTGCAGAATGTCCGAACCCTGTCCGATTCGTTCGGCATGCCCCAGCATGACAGCTTCGCTGACATGGAAGGACAAGTCTTCGGGAGGCGCAAGTTCGAGACTGAGTTCGCCTGCATTCACGGCGACACGGGTTTTCGGGTAGACGGATTTCAGGAAATCGAGCATCTGCATGTGCAGGCTGAAGTCCGGCATCGATTCGTCCTCGGCGCCCGCAAGCAAAATGCCCGAAAACACCGAGTCCGGACGCGAGGCCAATTCCAGGCCTGTCGCCATCTGCGCGAAAACTTCCCCGGGCATCGTGTTCCTGGATACCTCGTAGAGATAGCGGACGGATACGCCGCAGCCCGGATCGGCGTCAGGCGTGCCGCATTTGAGGCGTTTGTTCTTTTCCGCTTCGGCAAGTTTCATTTCCTTCAGCGATGCCGCTGCTATTTTGGAGAGCCCGTTGTTTTTCAGGTTTTCCAGAGTATTGTGCAGGTTGCCGTCCCAGCCCAGCCGTTTGCCCAGCGCCAGGGCGGCTTTGCCGTCAGGAGCGAGCGCAACTTCCAGATAAAGCACATGCTCTTTTGCCGCACGCGAAAGCATTTCTGAGAGCATGGCTCCCGTCATGCCTTGTGCGGCATTCTCGAATTTTCCGAAGCTTGAGAAGAAATGATCAGGATTTCTTCCTTCGAAGCCCCGCATCGACCAGGCACCGAGCGTTTTCCGGTAGAGCGCAGGGTCGGAAAGAACTGCCCTGGCTGAAAGTTTGCCCTCTCCGCAAGGCGGCATGGAAAGGCTCATGTCTTCTTCCATGCACAGGCCTTTTTTGGCCGCCCAGGCTATCATCGATTCTGCATAGACCGATCCCGGCATTTCCGCATCGAGTTCTCCTCCCTTGGGCATGGCGAGCAGGAAGGCGAATTTTTCTTCCGGGCTTGCCGATTCGAAATAATGCGCAATCTTCGACCGGGGCGGAAGATGTTTTGCCGATGCAGCCGAAGCAAAGCAGGCAAGCAGCAACAGGATGAAAGCTTTCATGCCGTTTCTCCCCAAAGATCGTGCTCGTCCGAATCATCGATTCGGACGGTTGCGAATTCGCCTGCTTTCAGATCCGAAGCATCGGATATATGAACCAGGCCGTCTATTTCGGGCGCATCGAACATGCTCCTGCCCACAGCACCCTCTTCGTCGACTGATTCGACCAGAACCTGCAGGGTTCTGCCGATTTTCGATTGCAGTTTTTTTTCGCTGATGGCTGATTGAGCCGCCATCAGGCGCTCAACGCGCTCGATCTTGACTTCTTCCGGAACTGGGTCTGGCAGGGAATTCGCCGCGGCGCCTTCCACAGGAGAATAGGGAAAGCATCCCACGCGGTCGAGTTCGGCTTCTTTCAGGAAGTCGAGAAGCTCCTCGAATTCGGCTTCCGTCTCTCCGGGGAACCCCGCGATGAAGGTGCTGCGGATGGCGATATCGGGGCGGATTTTCCGCCACGCCCGGATGCGTTCGAGGTTGTTTTCGCTGTTCCCGGGACGTTTCATGAGCCTCAGTATCCTGGAGCTCGCGTGCTGGAGCGGCACGTCGAGATAGGGCAGGATTTTGCCTTCCGCCATCAACGGAATCACTTCGTCGACATGCGGGTAGGGATAGACGTAATGCAGCCTGACCCAGACGCCGAGGCTGCCCAGTTCACGGGCAAGCTCCGTCATTCTGGTCTTGACCGGGCGGCCTTCGAAAAAGCCGGTCCTGTACTTGATATCGACCCCGTATGCGCTGGTGTCCTGGGAGATGACGAGAAGTTCCTTCACTCCGGCCTTGACCAGCGCTTCCGCTTCCTGCATCACTTCCCCTATGGGGCGGCTGACAAGGTCCCCCCTGAGGCTCGGGATGATGCAGAAGGTGCAGCGGTGGTTGCAGCCTTCGGAAATCTTGAGATAGGCATAATGCTTCGGGGTGAGCCTGATGCCCTGGGGCGGGACGAGATCGACGAAAGGATCGTGCGGTTTGGGCAGATAGTGGTGGACCGCCTGCATGACTTCTTCGAGGGCATGCGGGCCGGTGACGGCAAGTACTGCCGGGTGCGCTTCCTTCACCATGTCGCCTCTTGCGCCGAGGCAGCCGGTGACGATCACCTTCCCGTTCTCGTTCAAAGCTTCGCCGATCGCTTCCAGCGATTCTTCCACTGCGCTGTCGATGAAGCCGCAGGTGTTGACGACGATCATGTCGGAGCCCTGATAGTCGGGCGAGATGGCATAGCCTTCCGACCTCAGGCGCGAGAGGATATGTTCGGAATCGACAAGCGCCTTGGGGCAGCCGAGGGAAACGAAGCCTATTTTCGGAGCGGACATGTGAGCCGGATCAATTCAATTCGTGCAGATAATATCATCATTATTCGGCCAGCAGGCCGGCAACCAGGATCGAGCCTATGCCGAGGGAGATCAGCACAACCTGCTGGACTGTGGCGCGAATTTCGGTGCGCTTGTGCAGTCCCGGGATCAGGTCGGCCACCGAAACATAGATCATGGAGGATGCGGCGAGCGCAAGCAGGGAAGGAATCAGGCCCTGCATGGACTGCAGCACGGCATAGGCGAGCACACCGCCCACGAGGGTCGCGCCGCTGGAGGTCAGGTTGAACAGGATGGCCTGTCTTCTCGAATAGCCGGAATGCAGCAGGATCATGAAGTCCCCCATTTCCTGCGGAATTTCGTGGGCGATGATGGCGATCGCGGTGACGATGCCGAGATGGATGTCGCTCAGAAAGGCTGCTGCTATCAGAATGCCGTCGACGAAATTGTGGAAGGTGTTCCCGATCATGATCATGAGCCCGCTTCTGCCGTGATCGTGGGACTCGTGCGCTTCGCAGTCCTCGGCATGGCAATGGCGCCACAACACGAGTTTTTCCAGAATGAAGAACAGCAGTATCCCGAACAGGATGGTTGCCGTCATCACTCCCGGGTTTTTCGTCAGCCTGAAGGCTTCAGGCAGGATTTCGAGGAAGGCAGCGCCCAGCAGCGCGCCAACCGCGTAGCTGACGAGCATCGGCACCCAGGACGCGCGCAGGCTGAGGGCGAAGGATCCGGCAAGCGCCAGGCTGGCAAGGCCGCCCACGGTGCTCGTCGTCACGATCCAGGAAAGAACTGACATGGACAACATTCTGTTTTACGGGAAATTTTCAATTATAACCGATGCGTCACGCTTCTTCGAGCCAGATGAACGATCCCATCCTTCCGGTATTCCCGTCACGCCGGTAGGAAAAGAAGCGTGAAGATTCATTGTGGGTGCAGAAATTTCCTCCGTGGATGTCATGGATGCCGAGCCTCCCGAGCTTCATTTTCGCAATGGCATAAATGTCGGCATGCCATTTGCCGCTTTTTCCGCGCCTGAAAGCCTGGCTCTCGCCAGGGAAGGCATCCAGCACTTCCTCCCCGACCTCGAAGGCATCCTGCCCTATCGCGGGGCCGAGGTAGGCGCAGGAAGCATCCCGCATCGCTTTCACGGTCTCTTCGACGATGCCGGAAGCCAAGCCGCGCCAGCCGGCATGAAGGGCTCCGACGCAGTGCTGTCCGGAGAGAAGGATGGGGAGGCAGTCGGCGGTCAGGATGGCGCAGACGGTATTGGGTTTTCTGGTGAATGCGCCGTCCGCATCGAACGTATCCGGATTATCCAGGTCGACGACGGCATTGCCGTGGACCTGGTTGAGCCATTTGGGTTCATTAGGCAGAAATTCGCGGATTTTTTTCCGGTTTTCCCCGACATGGGCCGGATCGTCTCCGACATGGCTGCCGAGATTGAGGCTGGCATAGGGGGGGAGGCTTGCGCCACCCTCTCTCGTCGTGATCAGGGCTTTGACATTTGCCGGAGCGGGCCAATGCGGGACGATGAAATTCATTTCAGCTTTTCCAGAAGGCGGGCGAGATCTTCGGGAAGACCGGATTCGAATGTCATCAGTTCGCCATTTTCAGGATGGACAAAAGACAGGCGCCTTGCATGCAGCGCCTGTCTGGGAAAGGCCGAAAGGAGTGCGGAATTTTCCGAAGGAAGCGGTTTTTTCCCGTAGACCGGGTCGCCCACGAGGGAGTGGCCGATATGCTGCATGTGGACCCGGATCTGGTGGGTCCTGCCGCTTTCGAGCGAGCATTCGAGCAGGGTGCATCCGGAAAAGGTTTCGATCACGCTGTAGTGCGTCCTGGCGGATTTCCCGCTTCCGACGACTGCCATTTTGGTGCGATGGGCGGGATGACGGCCTATCGGCGCATCGACCGTTCCATCCTGCTTTACGATGCCGTGCACCAGTGCGGCATACTGTCGCTTCACGGTTCTTCCCTGAAGTTGCCGCACCAGGCTGGTCTGCGCGGAGAGCGTTTTCGCCACGACCAGCAGTCCGCTCGTTTCCTTGTCGAGGCGGTGGACGATTCCCGCCCTGGGAATCGTCGAAAGCGATGATGCATGGTGGAGCAGGGCATTCAGCAGCGTGCCTTCCCGGTTTCCGCTTCCAGGATGCACGACGAGGCCTGCAGGTTTATCGATCACGATCAGAAAGCCGTCCTCATAAAGGACGGAAAGCTCGATATCCTGTGGGGCGTGGGCCGTTTCGGCAGGGTCGGGGGAGTCTTCGATGAATACGGATTCCCCTCCCCAAACTTTCTGCCTGATGTGGCAGGGACCGCCGTCGAGCTTCACCTTTTCGTCCCTGATCCAGGACTGCAGGCGGCTTCTCGAATGGTCCGGAGCCAGTTTTGCGAGGGCCTGATCCAGGCGAAGTCCTGCAAATTGCACGGGAATCACGAAATTGATTCCCTTAAGTGTTGCCCAGTTTGGGGTATAATCTTCGGGTTTTCCGACGGGATCTTTCATGAGACATAGTTTAGCGTTAATTCTGGCCCTGATGTTAGCAGGCTGCGGACTTTTGCCGAATTACAAGGAAGAAGTGCCGGAATCCTGGTCCGCGGGCAGGATTTATCAGGCGGCGAAAGCCGAGATCGACAATGAAAACTACGAGAAGGCCACGACCTATCTGGAGAAGCTCCAGTCCCGCTATCCCTATGGCAAATATGCGCAGCAGGCCCAGCTCGAACTGATCTATGTGTATTACAAGAACAAGGACGAAGCCTCGGCGATAGCGGCTGCAGACCGCTTCATCAAGTTCCATCCGAACAGCCCGGCTGTGGATTATGCCTATTACATGAAAGGGATAGCCAATTTCATCGGCGAGACCGGGGTCATTTCTTCCATCGTTCCCAAGGACATGAGCCAGCGGGACCCGAAATCTGAGGTGGAGTCCTTCGACGCTTTCAAGGCACTCGTGACCCGTTTCCCGAACAGCAAGTATGCTCCCGACTCGAGGCTGCGCATGCAGTATCTGGCCAATTTGCTGTCCATGCACGAAATTCGTGTCGCCGATTATTATTACAGACGGGGCGATTATGTTGCATCCATCAATCGGGCGCAGACTGTTCTGAAGGACTATCCGGAGACCCCGGCCACCCAGAATGCACTGGTCGATATGGTGAAATCCTACGACAGGCTCGGCATGGTCAAGCTGCGCGACGATGCCAAGCGGGTTCTCGACAAGACCTATCCGCAATGGAATGCGCAGGTCATCACCACCGTGGAGAAGAAGCCCTGGTGGCAATTCTGGGAATAGTCAGGATCTCCTCCAGCTTTTGAGGAGCAGGGAATTGCTCACCACCGATACCGAACTCATTGCCATCGCTGCGCCTGCGATCACGGGATTGAGAAAGCCCATGGCTGCAAGCGGAATTCCGAGCACGTTGTAGACGAAGGCGAAGAAGAGGTTCTGGCGGATTTTCTTCAGCGTGGCTTTCGACAGTTCGATCGCATCCGCCAGGCTCCCGAGATCGCTCTTCATCAACGTGATGTCCGCTGCCTCGATCGCAATGTCGGAACCCGAGCCGATGGCGAAGCTCACGCTGGATGCGGCAAGTGCAGGGGCGTCGTTGATGCCGTCGCCTGCCATGGCGACGATTTTCCCGTTTTCCTTCAGCTTCGAAATCTCGCCCGCCTTGTCCCGGGGCAGCACGTTCGCGAGAAATTTTTCAATTCCCGCTTGGGTCGCGATGGCCTTCGCGGTGTCCTCATTGTCCCCGGTCATCATATAGACTTCGATGCCCATGGCTTGGAGGCGGGATACCGCCTCCTTCGAAGTCGGCCTCAATTTGTCGGAAATGCCGATCCAGCCGATCAGGATGTTTTCCCGCGCGATGCCGACCCGGGTATTTCCGTTGGGCTGCACATCGAACGGTACTCCGTTTTCGGAAAGCAGGGCGGGGGAGCCGAGCCAGCATCTCGAGCCTTCAATCAGGGCAGTTACGCCCCCTCCGGGAATCGCAGAAAACTCCGAGGCGACGAGAGGCGTTATGCCCATCTCTCTTCCCTTGTCGAGGATCGCTTTCGCAAGAGGATGTTCTGAACCGGATTCAAGCGCCATGGCTATCGACATCAGTTCTTTTTCGGCAATGTTGATGCCATGGATGTCGGTGACGGACGGCTTGCCTTCGGTCAATGTGCCGGTCTTGTCGAGGACCAGGATTTCGATTTTTTCGGCTTGTTCGAGCGCTTGTGCATCTCTCACCAGGATGCCCGCCCTGGCGCCCTGTCCGATTCCGACCATGATTGCAGTCGGGGTTGCAAGTCCCAGCGCGCAGGGGCAGGCGATGACGAGGACTGCGACCGCGTTCACGAGGGCTTCGGTCGGATGTCCTGTGAACCACCAGAAGGCGAAAGCGAGCAGGGCGACTGATACCACTGCCGGCACGAAGATTCCCGAAATCCTGTCGGCGAGACGCTGGATCGGGGCTTTCGACCCTTGAGCTTCCTCGACCAGGCGGATGATGGCGGAGAGCTGGGTGTGCTCCCCGACCCCGGTGGCGCGGCATTTGACCGATCCCGTCTGGTTGAGAGTGGCGGCATAGACTTTGCTTCCCTCCGTTTTTTCCACCGGGATGCTCTCCCCGGTCAGCATGGATTCGTCGATCGAGGAGCTTCCGCCGACCACGATCCCGTCAACGGGAACGGTTTCTCCCGCCCTGACCAGGAAGATGTCCCCGACTTCGAGGCTGCTCGCTTCGACATCATGGATTTCGCCGTTCCTTTCCACATGGGCCGTTTTCGGCGCGAGCTTCACGAGTTCTTCTATCGCGCCGGAAGTCTTGCCCTTGGCTCTCGCTTCCAGCATCTTGCCCAGCATCACGAGCGTGATGACGGATGCGCCCGCTTCGAAATAGACATGCAGGTCGAGGGAAAACAGGGTCACGATGGCGCTGAAGAAATAGGCGACGCTGGTGCCGAGAGCGACCAGCACGTCCATGTTGGCGCCACCCCCTTTCAGGGAATGCCAGGCGCCGACATAGAAGCGCCTTCCCGCCCAGAACTGCACCGGGGTGGCCAGTACGAACTGGAGAAGACGGGGAATGTGCAGGCCCGCCATGTGCAGCAGAAGCGGTGCGGTCAGGATCGCCGAAATCAGGAAAATTCCGAGATCCTTTTTATAGGCCGCCTCACGCTCCTTTTTGCGGCTGTCTTCAGCTTTCGCCAGCGATGCAGCGTATCCCGCGTTTTTTACCGTTTCGATCAGCTTTTCGACCCTGACCGAACCTCGGGGGAAGGTGACCAGCGCCTTTTCGGAGGCGAAATTGACATTCGCTTCCACCCCTTCGATGGCATTGAGGGATTTTTCTATGGTGAGCGCGCAGTTGGCGCAGTGCATCCCGGAAATGGCAAGATTCACCTTATCCTGCGGAACCTTGAATCCTGTCTTTTGCACGACTTCCACGAGCTTGCCCGGGGAAGTTTTTTGCGGATCATATTCGATATAGGCTTTTTCGCTCGCGAAATTGACGTTCGCGCTCGCCCCCTCCGCTTCGTTCAGGGCCTTTTCAACCCTTCCCGCGCAGTTCACGCAATGCATGCCTTCGATCGGAAGCTCGATCTTTTCCATATCCCGATCTTAGCCCAGCTGCCGATGCGTTGACAATCGAAAGGGGTCGTTTACCAGGGAATCTCCATGCCGTCGTAGGCGATGAATTTCCCGGAATCGGCTGCCGTAATCCTTGCGAGCACCTGCCGCATGCCGGATACGCTTTTTTCGGCGGAAATCAGGGCGGAAGGTCCCCCCATCTCGGTCTTGACCCAGCCCGGATGCAATGCCACGGCGGTGATCCCGGAAGACCTCAGGTCTATGGAAAGGCTTTTCATGACCATGTTGGCGGCAGCCTTGCTGGTGCGGTAAAGGTATTCGCCGCCGCTGCCATTGTCCGAGAGACTGCCCATTTTGCTGGTGAGGGTGGCGACGGTTTTCTGGCCGCTTCTTGCGACCTGCCGCACGAAGGTTTCGGCCATCTTGAGCGGCGCCATGGTGTTGACCTTGAATGCCTGCATCCATTTTTCGTAATCGGTGTGGCCGAAGCCCCCTGAATCCGGATAGATGCCGGCGTTGTTGATCAGAAGGTCGATCGATTCTTCCGAGAGAATCTGTCCCAGGCGCTCGATCTCTGCATGGTCCGCGACATTCAGCGCATGCATTTTCACCTGCTCGGGATACTGGGCGGAAAGCGTTTCGAGTCCCGGAGAAGGGCTTCGGCTGCAGGCCAGCACGCGCCAGCCGTCCATTGCATATTGCCTGGAAAATTCCAGCCCGATGCCCCGGTTTGCGCCTGTGATCAATACGGTTTTCATCGTTGCTCCAAGCATGACTGTTGAGACTTGATTTTAGCCCGGATTCGGTCCGATTCGGGGCGAATAAAATCGATATTTTGTACCGATTAGAAACATTCTCCAGATGATGCCCCTGATTTTCAGGAAAATCAATGCAGAAGGAAGTCCGGATTGACTCCGGAATGAAATGCAACCATAATGGTTCCATTCCGGTTGGAGAATGACATGCCCACGACACTGACACTGAAAAACATACCCGATGCCGTTTACGAGCGTCTGAAAGCCTCGGCGCAGATTCATCGCCGCAGCCTGAACAGCGAGGCGATCGTCTGCCTGGAATCCGTTCTGATCCCGGCAGGCATAACGCCCGGCGAAAGGCTGGATCGCGCACGCGAGCTGCGCGCAGCGCTGCCCCGGGGAGTTTTCAATGCGGGCGACATCGATAAAGCGAAACGCGAAGGCCGTCCGTGATCGTGGTCGACACGAACGTGATCGCCCATCTTTACCTTCCGGGCGAATACACGGCAGGCGCGGAAGCCCTGCTGGAGCAGGCCCCCGAATGGGCGGCGCCGATACTCTGGCGCAGCGAGTTTCGCAACATATTGGCGGGTTACATGAGGCGCGAGCTCATTTCCTTCGAACAGGCTTTCAGTCTTCAAAGGGAAGCCGAAAGCTTGCTGGGGGGAGGCGAGTTCGAGGTCGATTCGCTCGCCGTGCTCGAACTCGTGCGGGGCAGCGATTGCTCGGCATACGATTGCGAATTCGTCGCGCTGGCGATGAGGCTGGGCACCCGGCTGGTGACGATGGACCGGAAGCTGCTGCAGGCCTTTCCCGAGCATGCCGTGGCGCTTTCCGGGTACTGATTCGTATCGCGTTCGGCATGAAGTAGAGCGGCAGTCGAACCTGCTGCACCGCACGGATTATGTCACGGGAGCAAGGCGCCCCGGTCTATGATGGGTGGAGGAGGGGCAATGGATATCGAGCTCTATTTCACAGTGATGGCGGGCATGGTGCTGGCTTTCTTCCTGATGGTCGGCGAACTCGTTGCATTGCGCAAGGTCGGGATGAGGCTTTATTCGCGCCTGCAAAACCTGCGCCGCTCCGGCAGGAAGCTCAGGTTCTATGCCGAAACGGGGCTCGTTTCCCTGTTCTTCCTGGTCCAGCCTTTCATCGTCGGCTGGCTGGTGATGGGCGCGCTCGACAGGTTCGATCCCCATTTTGCCGTGAACATGGTGCGCGAACTGAGGAGCCTCGCAGGATAGTTTAGTCCGCAGGGCGCATCTGGGGGAACAGGATCACGTCCCGGATGGAGGGGCTGTCCGTGAGCAGCATGACCAGCCTGTCGATCCCTATGCCTTCTCCCGCAGTCGGGGGAAGCCCGTGTTCGAGGGCGCGGATATAATCGGCGTCGTAATGCATCGCCTCGGCATCTCCCGATTCCTTCTGCCTCACCTGATCCATGAAGCGCTCGGCCTGGTCTTCCGGATCGTTGAGCTCGGAAAAGCCGTTGGCGATTTCGCGCCCGGCGATGAAAAGCTCGAAGCGGTCGGTGATCGAGGGGTCGCCATCGTTTCTTCTCGCAAGAGGAGAAGCTTCCGCAGGATAATCAACGATGAAGGTGGGCTCGAACAGCAGGTGCTCGGTCGTCTCCTCGAAAAGGGAGAGCTGCAATCCCCCGATTCCGTCTGTTTTCCTGTGGTGCGCGCCGAGTTCTTCGAGTTTCGAAATCAGGAAAGGGCGGCTTTCCAGGTCGGATGCATTGTATTCTTGATGGTATTTGCGGATCGCCCCGGAGAGCGTGAGCCGCTCGAATGGCTTGCCGAAATCGAGCGCTTTTCCCTGGTATTCGAAATGGGTGCCGCCCAGGGTTTTCTTCGCGACTTCCCTGAAAAGCTCCTCGGTGAAATCCATCAGGTAACGGTAATCCCGGTAGGCTTCGTAGAATTCGATCATGGTGAATTCCGGATTGTGCCGGGTCGACATGCCTTCGTTCCTGAAATTGCGGTTGATCTCGAAAACTTTCTCCATCCCGCCCACCACCAGGCGCTTCAGATAGAGTTCGGGCGCGATCCTCAAATAAAGCTGCATGTCGAGGGTGTTGTGGTGGGTGACGAAAGGCCTTGCGGAAGCGCCTCCCGGAATCGGGTGCATCATCGGCGTCTCGACTTCGAGGTAGCCTTTCGAGGCGAAGAATTCGCGCATCGCCTGGATGATTTTCGAGCGCGCAACGAAAACCCTGCGCGTTTCCTCGTTCGTGATGAGGTCGATATAGCGCAGACGGTATTTCTGCTCCTGGTCGGTGAGGCCGTGGAATTTTTCGGGCAGGGGGCGCAATGCCTTGGAGAGCAGCCTGATTTCGGTGACTTCGACGGAAAGCTCGCCCGTTTTGGTCTTGAAAAGTATTCCCTTCGCGCCCAGGATGTCGCCCAGGTCGTAATGCTTGAAGGCCTCGTGCGCCTCGATTCCGGCGATGTTGTTGGCGATGTAGAGCTGGATTCTTCCGCTCATGTCCTGCAGGGTGGCGAAGCTCGCTTTTCCCATCACGCGCTTCAGCATCATTCTTCCGGCGACGGACACTTCCAGGGATTTTTCCCTGAGTGCTTCGTTTTCAAGCGGGTCGTAAGCCTGGTGGAGATCGGCTGCGAGGTGTTTTCTTTCGAAGTCGTTGGGGAAGGCGACGCCCTTTTCCCTCAAGGCTGCGAGCTTGGCGCGGCGCTCGGCCACGATCTGGTTTTCGTCCTGTTGTTCTGCCATGTCTGTATGCCCGCAAACCGAAGGGCTTTTTCCCTGAAAATGGCTGCAATTGTAGCATTGCGCCCCCTCTGACCGCCAGTTGCGAACATGGCCTGCAATGGAATAAGGCATGGGCCGACCCGGCAGCGGCAGAACCCGGGACGCTCCATCACCGCGGATACGGCGCCTTCATGGTCGCAGGAGAGACGATAAAATTGCCCTCCGAAATGCGGTGACCAGAGAGCCCTAGAACTCCATCCCCTCGCCTTCCCTGGCCAGACGGTATTCCAGTCCTTCGGGCGGATGTTTTTTCAGAATGTCGGCGAAAATGCGCTCCAGAGCCTCGTCGCTGCGGGTCGGTTCGTGATGGGTGAAATACAGGACTTTCGCGCCCGCATCCCGCGCGAGCCGGATGGAGGCATTGTAAGTGCCGTGCCCCCAGCCCCTCTTTTTGGCATATTCCTCATCGGTGTAGCTCGAATCGGCGATGATCACGTCCACGCCCCTGATCGCATCCAGAATGGCGGCTTCCCTTTCCTGGATGACCTGCTGGTATGCTTCGTAGCTGGCTTCTTCAGGGGAATAGATATTGTAGGGCGGTTCGTGGTCTCCGGTGAAAAATACCGATTTTCCGTTGCAGTCGATGCGGTAGCCGAAATTCACCACGGGATGGTTGAGCAGAATCGGCGTGACCGTGGCGGAATCGCCTATTTCCACCGGAACTCCCGGGGTGAGCGTGAAGTATTCTATGGACGCCTTCATTTCCTCTTCCCTGATAGGGAAGAAGCTGTACTGCAACTGCACGTCCATCACCTGCTCCACGCCGCGACCTGAAACCAGGTCGTATGCGCCGTGAAGCCGAAGGCGGTTTCCCGGAATGAAAAGCGGAATGAAAAAGGGCAATCCGTGGATATGATCCCAGTGGCTGTGCGAGAGGAAGACGTTTGCGGTGACCGGCATTTCGCCCAGCAGCGATTGTGCCAGTTGGAAGATGCCGGTTCCGCCGTCGAGAATGATGAGTTCCCCCGAATCGGCGCGGATTTCGATGCAGGTGGTGTTGCCGCCGTAGTTGACTGTTTTCGGCCCCGGGACAGGTATCGAGCCGCGCACGCCCCAGAATTTGATCTTCATGAGCTTCCGATCCGCGAAAACAGTTCAGCCTCTTCCTTGATTCCGGCGAGATCCTCCTGGGTGATCTCATCGAGATTGCCGCAGCGATTTGCCGCGAGAGGGGATAGATCCCCGAGGCAGGGGTTGCCCGAGAAACCGAAATCCGTAGTCTTGCTGATCCGGTTCGCCGCCATCACGCAGGCCAGCACATCCGAGCCCTGGTCCGCATTTTCGTGGTGATGGCGGATGGCTTCGACGAGCGGCAAAGGAAACTGCCATTTCTCGGCCAGCATCGATCCCATCAGGCAATGATCCGCTCCCAGAATTTCCCTTTCCGCAAGGTGCAGGGGGATGTTGTCATTTTTTGCGCGATCCAGAGCCAGCTTGAATTCCTCAGGCATGAACTGCGCGAATACGACTTTTCCGAAATCGTGCAGGAGGCCTGCGATAAAATATTCGGTCGAATCGGTCGTTGGGGATATTCTGCCGCACAGCAGTTTGGCGATGCCGGCGACGAACAGGGAATGGCGCAGGTATTGGTTGATGTCGAAATTCGCCTTGTTGTGCTTGGGAAGAACCCCTATTGCCGCGATTCCGAGGGCCAGATTCTTGACGGTATTGAAGCCGAGGTAGACGATGGAGCGGTCGATGGAGGTGATTTTGCTCGGCAGGGTGTAGTAGGGGGAGTTGAGCACCTTCAGGATTTTGGCAGCCATCACCGGATCTTTCTCGATGACTGATGCGATGTCCTTGGCCTGGCAGTCGATGTCCCTCGACAATTCCAGGACTTTTTGTACGCTCTTCGGAAATGCCGGCATTTTCTCGGCAGCGGCTCCGAACCTGCTGATCAGGTCTTCAGAATATGCAGGCATTGAGTCATCAGTCCCTTAAGCTCATATTCAAACGCCCTGTTTCAGGCTTGCCGCAATGAAATCGTCGAGATCCCCGTCCAGGACGGCCTGGGTGTTGCCGACTTCGTAATTGGTGCGCAAGTCCTTGATGCGCGACTGATCCAGCACGTAGGAGCGGATCTGGTGCCCCCAGCCGATGTCGCTCTTGGTGTCTTCGAGAGCCTGCTTCTCCTCGTTCTTTTTCCTGAGTTCCGCTTCGTATAGGCGGGCTTTCAGCATGCTCATCGCCTCGGCCCGATTCTTGTGCTGGGACCGGTCGTTTTGGCATTGCACCACGATGTTGGTCGGGATATGGGTGATGCGGATCGCCGAATCGGTCTTGTTGATATGCTGCCCGCCCGCGCCGGACGCCCTGAAAGTGTCTATTCTCAGGTCGGCGGGATTGATCGTGATTTCGATGGAATCGTCTATTTCCGGATAGGCGAACACGCTGGCGAAGGAAGTGTGGCGCCTGTTTCCGGAGTCGAAAGGGGATTTCCTCACCAGGCGGTGCACCCCTGTTTCCGTTCTGAGATAGCCGTAGGCATAGCCGCCTTCTACCTTGAGCGTCGCGCTCTTTATTCCCGCGACCTCACCTTCGGATTCTTCCAGAACCTCGACCTTAAAGCCTTTTTTCTCGCAGTATTTCAGGTACATGCGCTCAAGCATCGAGGCCCAGTCCTGCGCTTCGGTTCCGCCGGAGCCCGCCTGGATGTCGATGAAGCAGTTGTTGGGGTCCATGGGATTGGCGAACATGCGCCTGAATTCGAGCTCCTCGACTGATCTGGCGACTTCCCTGGCATCCTCGTCTATGCTTTCGAGCGTGGCATCGTCCCCTTCTTCCTGTGCCATTTCGAAAAGCGCTATCGCATCCGCCAGCGCCTGGTCGATTTTCCTCAGGTTGAGGACGATTTCCTCGAGGGACTTCTTTTCCTTTCCGAGTTCCTGCGCCCTCTTCTGATCCTCCCATACTGCAGGATCTTCGGCGAGCCTTGTGACTTCCGTCAGCCGTTCTTCCTTGGCAGTGAAGTCAAAGATACCTCCGTAGTTCGGATTCCCTCGCCTTCAGGTCGTGCAGCCGGTTCGAAATGGCGTTGATCTGTTCTGCTTCCATCATGCTTTCCTTATTCCAAACATTCAATTATACATGATTCAGAAATGCATGATCGCGAGTGCCAGAACGACTCCGAATGCGACAGCCAGCATGCCGCCGGTGCAGCGTTTTCCCAGCTCGAATCCGCCGACCATGAATACCAGTCCGAGCTTGAAGCCGATGTTCGAAAGCAGCGCGATGCCGATCGAAATCACCGCTTCTGTGGCGTGGAGTTTGCCCAGAGAGAAGAGCCTCAGGCTGGAGAGCGTGACCGCGTCGACATCGGTGAGTCCTGAAACCAGGGCGACGGCATAGACGCCGCCGCTTCCCGCGACGTCGGAAATCCAGGCGGAACTGAAAAGCACCAGGGCATAGAGCAGGCCGAATCCCAAAGCTGCGCGTATTTCGGCAGGATTGCCGATATTGGGCACGACCGATGCGTTCTTTTCGAGAAGTGTCCGATATCCATAGGCTGCGCTTGCCAGGCCGAATGCGAGTCCGGAAGCCAGCATGGGGAGAAGCTTGGGCAATATGCCAGGGGAGACGACCGAACAGACAATCGACAGCCTTGCCAGAACCATCAGGTTGGCGAGCAGTATGACCACGACTGCAAGCTGCATGACCTTGGCGTCCTGGCGATTGTGGCGCGCATAGGCGAGCGTGGTCGCCGTGCTGGAAACGAGCCCGCCGAGAAGGCCCAGAAGCGGCGCTCCATAGCGCTCGCCCACAATGCGCAACGCGACATAGCCGGCCAGGCTGATGCCCGAGATCAGCACTACCATGAGCCAGACCTGGTGCGGGTTGAGCGCGCTGTAGGGGCCGTAGTTCCGGTCGGGAAGGATGGGCAGAATAATGAAGGTCAGCACGGAAAACTGCAGGATGGATATCAAATCCCGCCGGGTAAGGCTCTGCGTGATGCCGCGCAGTTCGCTCTTGTAATAGAGCAAAATGGTGGTCGTGATCGAGAGCATCACTGCGAGCGTCGAATAGCCGTACCAGACCAGTGCGCCGAGACCGTAGCACATGATGATTGCGGCGACCGTTGTCGTTCCGGGATCCCCGTCCGGGCTTTTGTCCCTGAGGTAGGCTGCGACCGTCATGAATCCCACGATCAGCACGCCTGCGAAAAGGATCCAGGGGGACCCTGTTTCGTCCGAGAGCAATCCGGACACTGTGCCGAAAAGCGCGACCAGGGCGAAAGTCCTGAGCCCGGCTTTTGCGGCCGGACTCCTTTCGCGCTCGAGCCCGATCAGAAGCCCTATCCCCAGGCTCGTGACGAAGGCGGGCAAATGTTCGAGGCCGTTACCCTGCAGGAAAGAGAATTCCATTTCGGTTCGCCGGGTGATTACATAAAATTCGCATTTGACACATTATGCTTATCAAATAAGCCTCATGCCAGTCGGACGAAGTAATGAATACCAGAACTTGGCTAATCTGCGCGCTCTTTTTGTGCAGGGGGCGGACGCATTCGATTTGAAAGATCCCTTTTGGAAGCCCTGAACAAGTCGCACATGAGCCGCGTTGCCGGGAAAACGAAGCGAAGCGTAGTTTCGAGGTATGGCCAAATCGGGCAGTGCAGGCCTATTACCAGCTTTTTGCAAGCAGGGCGGCGCTGCGGCAACCATTTCGCCGACATTGCCGTGGTGATCACCGGTGACTCGATATTGATGGCATTCATGGTCGCAGCTTGCGTAGGGGGGCTTCGGCTTTTATCCTGCGAGGAGGGATGCGCGCCTTGAATCCATCGATGCACCCAGCACCAGTAGCCCTTCAACACGAATTTGAAACGATGTTATACTTGAATGGTACCGGTTATCATTCCTGTTCCCGGTGCGAATAAAAATCCACAATTCTTTCGGAGAGACTACAATGCACGACACGCTGAATAGCTATGGTTTTTACGTTCTGTTTACCCCGTTTGTGGTTCTTGCCCTGATGATATTGTTTTCCGGAAACAGCTCCAAATAAGTCCGCCGGCTCTCCGGCGCGAGTCGGGGAGCCCGTCCATGCATGATGATATGGCGAGATGGCTGATCATTTCAGGCGCGCTTCTGATCCTCGTCGGCCTCGCTTGGCCCTGGATTTTGAAGCTGGGTCTTGGTCATCTTCCGGGGGACATCCGCATCGAAAGAAAGGGTTTCGGATTCTATTTCCCGATTACCACCAGCTTGCTGGTTTCGGCAGTGCTTTCGCTGATTTTCTGGCTGTTCAGGAAGTAGACGCCCGTTTGCGCAACGGATTCGCAAAGAGAAAGCGCGCCAGCCGAATCAACAGGCCTTCCAGAAGTTTTTTCGGGAAGACCGGAAGCGGTACCAGCGAGAACAGCATTTCGATCGCCATGTTGAAGGGATAGTGACGGACGATCAGGGCGTTCAGACCGCTTTTGAACCGTCTCCATTCCAGATCGAGATTTTCAGGACAGTTGCTGCGGCACAGGTAGGCGTGCTTGAATGCGATGTATCCGTCTTCGCCGTCGATTTCGCGCATTCGTTTCAGGATGGCGTGGAATATCGGGAGAGCGCCTTTTTTCTCGATTCGGTTGTGCTCGATGAAAAGATGGCGAAATTTTCCGAAATGCCTGACTTCGTCCGCCTTGATATTCGCGAGGATCTGCTTCAGGACGGGCTCCTCAGCACAATCATGAAGGCACCGGTAAAGCGTGGATGTGCCCGTTTCTACCACGCAGCGCGCAACCATCTCGAGCGCACGGCTCGATTCCAGGTTCGCCAGGGAACACAGTTGGGCATATTCCGCCATGAATCCGGCAAAACTCTTCTCCCAATCGAATTCCGGCCACACTGACTGGACATAGGCTTTGAACGACCTGCCGTGCTGGACTTCCTCTCTCTGCCAGGTCTCTTTCAGCCAGAGTGTGGCATCACGATTTTCCTGGTAATGCGCGATCAGATTTTCGGTGTAAAGTTCGGACAGGATTTCGACGAAGGATGCGGAAGCCAGCAGGTAGAACAGGCGTTCGTCGCTCGATACCATTTCGCGGCGTATGGCATTGAAATCGACATCCTCCAGGCGCCAGTTGCGATGTCCCTTTTCGAGCGTCATGCACCTCTCCCGTGAATCGACAATTCATTCTAGTCCGATTTTTTGGGCTTGCCGATTGGCTTCAGAACGAATTGAAGATGTCCCCGACGACGTCTTCGGCGATGCCGATTCCGGCTCCCAATCCCAGACCGCTGACCAGATTGCCCATGAACCCGCCATTGCCGAATCCTGAATTCCAGCCCTGGGGTTGCATCATGGGTTGCGGGTGGGATTGCATCTGCTGTTCGAGCATCTGAATGTATTGCCCCATCTGCTGCAGCATTTGCGTGGTCGATTGCTGGTAGCCCTGGATTGAAAGCGCGATCGAGCGCAGGTCCATGGAAAGATCCCGCCCTGTCGCTTCGTCCTTCGATTCGGTGCGCAGGCGTTGCGCAAGGGCCTGTATCCCCTGCTGGATGCTCTGGGACTGCTGTTGCAGTTGCATTGCCTGTTGCTGTGCCAGTTGATAATCCATGGTCGCCTCCCTTATTGCACTGCAGTGATTTCGATAGTGATGGTGTTGCCGGGAGGATAGCTCATGACCGTGGAGGCCTTGTGTCCGGCATAGATATAGTGAACTTCGTAGCCACTGATTTCCTGCCTTTGCACGTCGCGGCAAACTTGCTGGGTCTGGGGCGCTGCCTGAGCCTGGCTGTTCTGGATGCGGTCTCCTGTGATCGCGCCTGCGATCGCGCCGAGAGCTCCGGCAGCTACCCTGCCGTTGCCTTGCCCGACCTGGGAGCCAAGCAGGGCGCCAGCAACGCCGCCCAGGATCGATCCTCCCATTTGCCTTTCCTGTGGCTGAGGCTGAACGGTCGTGGTTACCATATGGCATTCCTGCGTCGTGTAGCTTTGATATATCGGGCGCGATGAAACGACCTTGGCCGTATCGGTGAAGTCCGATGCATGGGCTGCAACGGCAGCAAACGATGTCAGGCCGAAAATGACGGCGATGTTTCTCATGGTTTCTCCTTTCAAGAGCAGCGAATGCTATCCGTTAGAGGGTGCAGTTGAAAGTTAGTTTAACATCTAATCGAAAAAAACGGTGTAACTGTATGTTACGGAAAACTTAAGGTAATCTGAACAAATAGGGGCGAGAAGGTTGAAATCCTGTTTTCCCCTGTGTTAGTCTCATGCCATGGATCTGACAGAACTTTTTCGCTTTGAGACCGACCTTCTGCAAATTGGTGCAGGCGAGCCTGTTTTCAAGGTCGGAGACCCCGGCGACAGAATGTATGTGCTGATGGCCGGTGAAGCCGATATTGTAGTTGGGAATATCGTCGTGGAAAGAGCCGGTCCTGGCGCATTGCTCGGGGAACTGGCGCTGGTCGATGCCACCCCCAGAACCGCAACGGTCATGGCCGTTACGGATTGCAGCCTTTTGCCGATAGACGTCAAGCGGTTCCGATTCCTTGTTCAGGAAACGCCGAATTTTGCGTTGCATGTGATGAAGGTCATCGCAGAGAGGCTGCGCAGGATGGATAGGCGCCTTCTTGAAGTACAGGGAACCAGTGCCTGACGGTGAGCTGCAGGTTCGCCGAGCTGTTGAATTCGTTGACGGACAGGGTGTAGATCGCACGAATTCTTTCCGGAAGAGGGGCGGCATGGAAAAAAAGCATGGCTTCGAAAATTTTTCCATCCAGGCCGAGCTTCAACTTCATGTGCTTATCACCCACGATTCTTTGCTGCTCGACTGAAAACAGGCCCTCGAATTCCGGCTCCGGAAAGCCCTGCCCCCATACTCTGGATTCGATCCGGCGTGCGAGTTCGAGTGTCATTTCGTTTTTGTCCAGAATCCCGTCCGTTTCGATGATGCGTTCGAGATCCGATGCCGAAAGCAGGTTTTTTGCGACTTCCTCGAGCGCCTGATCGAAAGCTTCGAAATCCGCTTCTCTCAAGGTGAGTCCTGCCGCCTGCGCATGCCCGCCGAATTTCAGGAGGAGCCCGGGATGATGTTTGGAGACGAGGTCGAGTGCATCCCTCAGATGGAATCCCGGAATGGACCTGCCGGAGCCCTTGATTTCCCCGTTGCCGGATCTTGCGAAGGCGAAAGAGGGGCGGTGGAACTTTTCCCTGATGCGCGAGGCGAGTATGCCGATGACGCCCTGATGCCAGGCGGGATCGAACAGGCTGATGCTGTATCCGGGGTCGTTCTGGATTGATTCCATTGCGAGGAGCGCTTCTTCCTGCATCTGCGATTCGATGGATTTTCTTTCCCTGTTGAGCCCGTCGAGTCGCTCTGCGATTCCGAGTGCATGAGGGAGGTCGCGGCTGATCAGGCAGCTGATGCCGAGCGCCATGTCTTCCAGGCGGCCCGCGGCATTTAGCCTGGGTCCCAGCATGAATCCCAGGTCGAACGAAGAAGCCTTTTGGGGTGCGCGCTTGGCGACGGAAAAGAGCGCCAGGATGCCGGGGTTCGCCCTGCCTTCCCGTATCCTCCTGAGTCCCTGGGAAACCAGTATCCTGTTGTTTCTGTCCAACCTGACGACGTCCGCCACCGTACCCAGCGCCACGAGATCGAGCAGGGCTGAAAGGTTCGGGACGGCATTGCCGCGTTTTCTGAGCTCCGCTCGGAGCGCCAGCATGACATAGAACATGACGCCCACTCCCGCGAGATTCTTGCTCGGGAAAGGGCAGTCCGGCTGGCTCGGATTGACGATGCAAAGCGCTTCCGGAAGCGCTTCTCCAGGCAGATGATGGTCAGTCACGAGCACCGGAATGCCCAGTCTTTTCGCCTCCAGAACGCCTTCCACGCTGGCGATGCCGTTGTCCACCGTGATGATCAAATCGGGGTTTCTGGTTTTTGCGAGGCGGACGATCTCGGGCGTGAGGCCATAGCCGTATTCGAAGCGGTTCGGAACGAGATAATCGACGATGGCGCCCATTTCGGAAAGCGCGAGCATGCCGACGGCGCATGCCGTCGCTCCGTCCGAATCGTAGTCTGCAACGATCAGGAGGCGCATCTTGTCCCGGATCGCATCCGCCAGGATTTTCCCCATTTGAGCGGCATTCTTGAGTTTGTCGAAGGGAATCAGGTCATTCAGGCCGCAATCGATTTCTCCTGGCGAAATGACTCCCCGGGAGGCATAAATCCTCGCAAGGACGGGATCGATGCCGCTTGCGGCAAGAGCCCCAAAGGCTTCCACAGGATAGGTGCGGGTGACGATCTTTCTCATTTCAGGTAATCCAGGAGCGGCCTGTTCCTTTTCCAGAATTTCCACAGATCGCGCTTGCCTGCATCGAGACACATGCCTGCCTCGTTGTCGAAAAGGGCGAGTTCCACCCCGTTCTGCACGGCCAAGTGAAGCGGTTTGAACCAGTTGACTTCAAGCGACCTCAGCCTGGAATCCCATTCGTTTTCGTCTCCGTATCTCGATGGAAGTGCCAGGCTTTCGAGGATGACGAGATGCTCGCCTTCTCCCAGAGCTGCAAGCCAGCTTTCCGCATTCTCGGAAACTGGCATGAAGGGAATTCCCGATTTTCGCGCGAGGCCTCGCGCGACCGGATTGTCGGATGAAATCGATTCGAAACGGGAGGCTGTGACCTTCGGGAAGGTGCCGCCTCCCCAGAGCCAGACGCTGTTGATGGGAAGTTCCCTGTTTTCGTTGACGGGATGTTCGTGCAGCAGCATCTGGATTTCGTTCATGATCTGCTTGAGGCGCATCGCATCCGCGCCTTCAGGCATGAAGGGGTCGATATCCCTGCCGAGCACGTCCAGAAGCGGTCGCGTCGAAACGTCGGGCGTGCCGGGCAGTCTCAGGAGCCAAATGTCCGGCAGTTCCCTGACGAAAAGCAGGCCGTCCGGTGCGAAATGCCGATTGAGTGTATCGATCAGCTCATCGGCCTCGTTTTCGGAGATCGAAAGGCTGTCCGCTCCCAATAATCCCAGGCGATCCCGCCTGAGTTGCAGGTGGACGGGGTCGGCGCGGAGCCAGTAGCCCGGGGCATCGTTTTTCAGGGATAGGGGGGCGACCGGCCAGTTCTGCTGCGCTTCGACCTGAAAGGCGCGGCAAAGCCATTCGTCGAGTCCCAGCCGTGAATTTCGGGCAAGTTGCCCCCTGACGAGCAGGGTTTCGAGATGGGGCAGCGCTTCTATATTGAATGAGGGATCTGGCCAGAACAGGTTCGGAATCAGGAGATGGCATTTCATGCCGCCCAGTGTAATCGAAATTTGTGGGCGCTTCATCCTTGTGTCAAACTTCTCTTTTTTTAGAAACGATCACCGTGCTGCCTTACGAGCTTTTTGTCGGATTGCGCTACACTCGCGCGAAGCGGCGGAACCATTTCATTTCATTCATTTCGTTGATTTCGATGCTTGGCATCGCCCTCGGGGTTGCCGCATTGATCGTCGTACTCTCGGTCATGAACGGATTCCAGAAGGAATTGCGATCGCGGATCCTGGGCGTTGCCGCCCATGTCGAGATTTCCGCGGACAACAATCTGCTCTTGAACTGGCAGAATGTCGCAAGCATCGCATCGAAAAACCCGCAGGTGGCGGCGTCCGCCCCCTACGTGCTCGCCCAGGGCATGCTGTCTCTCGACCAGTCGGTACAGGGGGTGTTCATCAGGGGCATATTGCCTGATGCAGAAGACAGGGTGGCGGATATCGGCAGGCACATGAAGAAGGGAAGCCTTGCCAATCTTCGCCCGGGCGAATTCGGCATCGTGCTCGGCTCAGAGGTCGCGCGTTCGATAGGCGCTTCCATGGGCGACAAGGTGATCCTGATCGCGCCCCAGGGACAGGTGACTCCTGCAGGCATCTTGCCCCGCCTCAAGCAGTTCACCGTGGTGGGCATATTCGAAATCGGGATGTTCGAATTCGACAGCGGGCTTGCCCTCATCGATCTCAAGGATGCGCAGAAGCTCTACAGGATGGGGGATGCCGTCACCGGCGTGAGACTCAAGTTGCGCGACCTCGATCTCGCCCCGCAGGTATCGGAGCAGATTTCCGGGAAACTGCCGAATGAGGATATCGTCACCGACTGGACGCGCCAGCATGCCAATTTTTTCAGGGCGGTGAAGATCGAGAAGAACGTCATGTTCATCATCCTGTTCCTGATCGTGGCGGTTGCCACCTTCAACATCGTGTCCACCCTGGTCATGATGGTGACGGACAAGCAGTCCGACATCGCCATTTTGCGCACCCTGGGTTCTTCCCCGGCCAGCATCATGAAGATATTCGTCATCCAGGGGGCGCTGATCGGGGTGATCGGGACGGTGCTCGGCGTGTTCTTCGGGGTGCTGATCGCATCCAACATCGACGTTATCGTCCCGTTCATCGAGAAGGTGTTCCATACCCATTTCCTGGCGAAGGACGTCTATTACATTTCGGAAGTGCCTTCCAGCCTGGAGGGTTCCGACGTCATTTCGATCACGGTGCTTTCGCTCTTTTTGAGCTTTTTCGCCACACTCTACCCAAGCTGGCGGGCATCCCGCGTGAATCCGGCGGAGGCATTGCGCTATGAATGAAGTGCTTTCCTGCCGCAATCTGAGGAAAATCTACCTGCAGGGGAAGATCGAAGTGCCCGTGCTGCTCGGGATCGATCTCGATGTGATGCCAGGGGAGAGCGTTGCGGTGATCGGTGCATCCGGTTCCGGAAAAAGCACGCTGCTGCATCTTCTGGGTGGACTCGATTCCCCGACTTCAGGGGAAATCAGGATCATGGGACGGAACATCGAGAAGGTTTCAGAATCGGAACGGGGCGAGATCAGGAACCGGTCCCTGGGCTTCGTCTACCAGTTCCATCATCTCCTGCCGGAATTCACTGCGCTCGAGAACGTTTCCATGCCGCTTCTCATCAGACGGATGGGGAAAGCCGAGGCAGAAGCAAAAGCTGCGCAAATGCTGGAAAGAGTGGGATTGGGCAGGCGACTGGAACACAAGCCGGGTGAGCTCTCGGGGGGAGAGCGGAGCCGGGCTGCATTGGCCCGCGCGCTTGTGACGAATCCTGCTGCAGTGCTCGCCGACGAGCCGACGGGGAATCTGGATCGGCATACGGCGGAATCGATGTTCGATCTGATGCTCGGGCTCAACGAAGACCTGAAGACCAGCCTCGTCATCGTGACGCACGACGAAAATCTCGCCAACAGGACGAAAAGGGTGCTGAAGCTCGTCGACGGCGCATTGATCGGCCCTTAATACTCCACGGGAATGGGGTCGAGGCTGCGCCAGAGATACCAGGTTGCAACCGAGCGCCACGGCCGCCAGGGTTCCGAAATTTCCAGCATCTCGCGCTTTCCGACGGGAGCTCCCCCCTTGTAATGGAGTCCGATTGCGCGTTGCAGCCCCAGATCGTCCAGCGGCAGCACGTCGGGGCGCAATGCCTGGAAAATCAGGAACATTTCCGCGGTCCATCTTCCTATGCCGCGGATTTCCGTCAGCATCTTGACGAGTTCACCGTCCTCCAGCGCATCCCACCCATCGAATTTCCCGCTAGAGAAGTGTCTGGCGAGATCCTGCAGATATTCGACTTTCCTCGAGGCCAACCCGCAGGATTTCAATGTGTCGCTTGCGAGGATATGCTCGGGCGTGATTTCCCGAAGCTGTCCGATCAGCTTTCCCCATACGGCATCCGCCGCCCTGACAGAGATCTGCTGCCCCACGATGGATCTTGCGAGCGTGGAAAAAGGGTCCGCACGCCTTTGCAGGCTGATGCCAGGGTGGCGCGCGATGATTTCGGCAAGCGTGGCATCGTGCATGGAAAGCTCGTTTTTCGCAGCATCCCAATAGATCGGGATCATTTTTGCCTCCTTTAATCCGGATTTTATCCGAAATGCGGATAGAATAGAGCGCATGATGAATGCCATTTTCAGTTTGCCCAGGGCGGTGTGGTTGCTCGGTATGGTGAGCTTTTTCAACGATTCCGCGAGCGAACTCGTCTATGCCGTCCTTCCCCTTTACATCGTATCAGTCCTGATGGCAGGGCCCCGGGCGATGGGGATCATAGAAGGCGTGGCGGAAGCGACGGGCAGCCTGTTCAAGCTCGCCTCCGGCGTGCTCTCCGACAGAATGAAATCGGGCAGGGGCTGGGTTCTTGGCGGCTACGGTATCGCAGCCCTGGCAAGACCTTTCATGGCGCTGGCTTCCGCCTGGCCTGTCCTCCTGGCTTTGCGTTTTGCCGACAGGGTGGGAAAGGGACTCAGGACTTCTCCCAGGGATGCGATGCTTGCAAGAAGCGTGGAAAAGGAAAAAAGGGGGATCGCCTTCGGTTTTCACAGGAGCATGGACAATGCCGGTGCGGTCCTCGGTCCGCTTCTCGCCGCGCTGCTTCTGGAGTTGCACATGCCGATCCGGCATATCCTGCTGTGGTCCGCAGTTCCCGGAGCGGTAGTCGTGCTGCTGGTTCTTTGTCTGAAGGAGCCGCAGCGCATTCCCGTTCAGCATACGACGTTCAGCTGGAAGCTCGACGGATTTCCGATTGCGTTCAGGCGCTATCTTCTCGTTCTCGGCCTGTTCACGCTCGGCAATTCATCCAACATGTTCCTGCTTCTGAGGGCGAAGGATCTCGGTTTGCCTGATTACCAGGTGCCGCTCCTTTGGGCGCTGGTTTCCTTTTCGGCGATGCTTTTCTCCACCCCGCTTTCGGCGCTTTCAGACAGGCTGGGAAGGGTCACGCTGATCGTTTCTGGCTGGGGGATCTACGGGGTCTTCTATCTGATCATGGGGTTCGACGGATCCACCTTTCTGCTCTGGCCGCTGTTCGCTTTTTACGGGCTGTTCATGGCTGCGACAGAAGGCGCGGAGAAGGCCTATGTCGCGGATTTCGCGCCGTCCGACAGGCTGGGTACGGCATATGGCTGGTTCAACCTGGTCACGGGATTCATGCTCCTTCCCGCATCCCTTCTTTTCGGCAGCTTATGGCAGAAATTCGGTTATCAGGCGGCTTTTGCCTTCTCTGCCTGCTGCGCCCTGCTGGCTTCCCTGTTGCTCAAATGCTGGGTGAAGTGATGCGGATTCCTGCAGCGGCTTCGGTGTAGTATAGTGATAATCTAATATTCCAATTCGGGTGAACGAAATGACTGAAGAGCATGCTTTCGCGCAATACATCAGGACGCTCGGCAAGGGCAGGCACGGATCCCGCTCCCTCACCCGTAGCGAAGCGTTTGATGCCATGAAAATGATACTGGCCGGGAAGGTCGAGCCTGTTCAGCTTGGCGCTTTCCTCATGCTGCTCAGGGTGAAGGAGGAAACGGCAGAAGAGCTGGCCGGATTCGTTGCTGCAGCGAGGGAATCGATTCCTGTGCCGGCAGAAATCCCGAAGGTCGATCTCGACTGGTCGAGTTATGCTGGAAAGCGCAGACAGCTTCCCTGGTTTGTCCTTTCTGCACTGCTGCTGGCAAGCCGCGGCATTTCGGTCCTGATGCACGGCAGCAGGGCCGGCGCGGACAGGGTGCAAACCGCGGATGCCCTGAAGGCGCTCGGCATTTCGGCTTCGGCCTCGATGCATGAGGCGTTGGGCCGGGTTGATGGAAAGGGGTTCGCTTTTCTCGGTTTCGATATCCTCAGTCCCGGGCTTCAGGCAATCATGAACCTGAGGCCGCTTTTCGGGCTGCGCTCCCCTGTGCACACGATTGCAAGGATGCTGAATCCCGCAAGCGCCTCCCTTTCCATTCAGGGCATCTTTCATCCAGGCTATCTCGATTCCCATCAGCATGCCGGTCAACTCCTCGAGGAGAATATCGTCGTCTTCAAGGGGGAGGGCGGGGAGGCCGAAAGGAATCCCGATCTTGCCTGCAAGGTGAGGACTGTGCTCGACGGAGAAATGGGCGAGGAAGAGTGGCCCGCGCTTTTCTCGGTCAGGCATGTGAAGGACGAGGAAATGGATGTTTCTCGCCTTGCCAAACTCTGGCATGGAGATATGGATGACGAATACGGGAGGATGAGCGTGATCGGCACTGCGGCGATCGCACTCAAATCGCTCAAGCGGTTGGGTTCAATAGGGGAAGCTGAGAAAATGGCAACGGAATTCTGGGAAAATCGCGACAGGTCTTTCGTCGAGAGGATTGCCTGATGGATTTCTTTCCCATTTTCCTCGATCTGAAAGGCAAGACCTGCCTCGTCGTGGGCGGGGGCGAGGTTGCGGTCAGAAAGGTCTCTATCCTGCTTCAGTCTGGCGCCAAAGTGAAGGTGGTGTCTCCCGAACTCTGCATGGAATTGCGCAAACTTGAAATCGAGCATTTGCCGGAAAGATTCTCCGATACCCATCTCGAAGGCGCGACCCTCGCGATCGCCGCAACCGACGACAGGGAAGTCAACAGGGCGGTGTCAAGAGCTGCAAGGAAACGCAACATCCCGGTCAATGTCGTCGACAACCCCGATCTGTGCAGCTTCGTGATGCCTTCCATCCTGGACCGCTCTCCGCTCATCGTGGCTTTTTCCACGGGCGGGGCATCCCCGGTTCTGGCAAGGCTCTTGCGCGCGCGTTTTGAATCCCTGATTCCTGAAGGCTACGGAAGGCTCGCCGCATTCGCGTCGCGCTTCCGGGACAGGGTCAAGGCGGGAATCGCAAAACCTTCGGAAAGAAGGCTGTTCTGGGAGGAGGTTTTCGAGGGCAGGGTGGCCGAGGAAGTGTTCATCGGGAACGAGAAGAAAGCCGAAGCCCTGCTTGAGGAGAGGATCGAGAAGAACGAAGCCCATCGGGGTGAGGTTTATCTGGTGGGCGCAGGTCCGGGGGATCCCGATCTTCTGACTTTCAGGGCCTTGAGACTCATGCACAAGGCTGACGTGGTACTCTACGACAACCTGGTATCCAGACCCATTCTCGAGATGACGCGGCGGGATGCGGCAAGGATTTATGTCGGCAAGAAAAAGAGCGATCACGCGATGCCCCAGGAGGAAATCAACGAGCTTTTGGTGAGGCTCGCCCTGGAAGGAAAGCGGGTTTTACGGTTGAAAGGGGGGGATCCTTTCATTTTCGGGCGCGGAGGCGAGGAAATCGAGATGCTATCGAGCCGCGGCATTGCCTTTCAGGTCGTTCCCGGCATCACGGCTGCGTCCGGCGTTTCGAGCTATGCGGGAATACCGCTTACCCACAGGGACCATGCGCAATCCTGCGTCTTCGTGACAGGCCACTTGAAAGACAACAGCATGGACCTGGATTGGGAGATGCTGGCAAGGCCCCGACAGACCGTGGTGGTTTACATGGGTCTCACCGGCATCGATCTCCTTTGCTCGAAACTTGTCGAGCACGGCCTGCCGGCTTCAACGCCGGCTGCTGTGGTGCAGCAGGGAACGACGAGAAATCAGAAGGTGCTGACGGGGACCCTGGATACCCTTGCCGAAGTCACCAGGGCAGCGAAGCTCACTCCGCCCACCCTGATCATCGTCGGCGGGGTGGTGAGCCTGAGAGAAAAACTGTCCTGGTTCGAGCCTGACTGATGGAAAAAATCAGGCTTTCGAAATTGATGTCGGAAAGAGGGATCTGCTCCCGCCGCGAAGCGGATTATTTCATTTCGAAAGGATGGGTTTTCGTTGATGGCGAACGGATAACGGAACTCGGGACGAGAATCGACCCTTCGCAAAAAATCGAGCTTTCCAGGGAGGCGCGGAGAGTCCCCCCCGTGACCATACTGCTCAACAAGCCGGTGGGTTATGTTTCAGTCCAGCCCGAGAAGGGCTACCAGGCGGCCGTATCCTTGATCAATGCGGCTTCGAGATTTCGCGGAGATGATTCGCCGCTGAAGTTTATTGCCGAACAACTGAAGGGACTTGCTCCTGCAGGAAGGCTGGACATCGATTCGACGGGGCTTCTCGTACTTACCCAGGACGGCAGGGTAGCGAAGCTTCTGATCGGCGAAGATTCCGACATCGAGAAAGAATACCTGGTCAGGGTGGAAGGGAGGATGGATGCCGGGGGGCTTGCGCTTCTCAACCATGGTCTTTCCCTGGACGGCGCGGCATTGAAACCCGCGAAGGTGTCCTGGCAGAACGAGGATCAGTTGAGGTTCGTCCTGAAGGAAGGGAAGAAGCGTCAGATCAGGCGGATGTGCGAACTGGTGGGCCTGAAGGTGGTTGGGCTCAAAAGAATCAGGGTGGGCAGGGTGAAGCTCGGCGATCTTCCTTCGGGAAAGTGGCGCTATCTCGGGGAAAACGAGCGCTTCTAGGTTCAAAATTCGGGCAGGTTTGGCCCGCTCAATCCCATTTGCTTCCTTTTTCTTTAATCCTTCTTTCCATTTCCAGTTTCATGATATAGCGCTGGATGGTGGACTGCGTGTGATTCGACAACTTGAGAAACTGCATTCCGGCCCGCTTTTTCTCGACATTGTTTTTCAATGTAATGTTGAAGATCTCCCTGACCTGCAGATTGACCAGAACTGTTTCAGAGCCCGGCAGGGCGAGTTGGCAATTTTCGTAAGACCTCATCTGTTCCAGGCGCATTTCTTCTGGCGCTCCAACGAGGCCTATGCCGCCTGCGCTGATGTCTGCGACGGCGGCCTTGATGCTGCTGCCGTCAGGCAGCGGAATGGTGCAGATCACGGGATCCAGAGTCGAAGTGGGGATCCGGTAGAATTCCCTTCTCTGCAGGCGCACGATGGCCTTCGGCAGCTTGAGCACGAAAGCTGGCTCATCGTTCAACAGGGCTATTTCGATGCGCGGAATAGTGAACTGGACTTTAACGCTTCTCAGGTTGGAAACGAAGGTGAGCTTTCTGCTCGCCTCGACCTGCTCGTTCAGCTCCTTGTTGATGTTGCAGTCAAGGTAGACCAGATCCTTGACAGCGCTTACCTTCAGGACAGCGGTCATCATGGACTGGTTCCCGGCATAGAAAAGGGCGGCAGGCACTCTGCTTTCCTGGATATCCTTGAGAATCGAGACGATCTCGGTTTTCGAGTGAACGTAGTGTTCGCTGTCTTCCGGGACTGAAGTTGGCTGCAGCGCTGGCGAAATGGCGTGGTGTTCTGACATGGTCTTCCCGGGATTATATCAGTTCAGGATTGTAGCGCAAATGCAGCATTTGCTTTTTTATTTATGTGCATAACCCTGAAGGGCTATTTTAAAGATAACCCTTTCGGGTGCCATAGGCGGCAACCCTGCGATTCGAAACCGCGATGACTTTTAGCTATAGCGCTTTGCTATCGCCAGCAATAAATGGTACTTTGTACCCATTATAAGAGAATGGTTTTTTCGGGAGAGATGGCAAGTATGCGCAATATCACGCTGTTCAAGTCCGGGAATCACCGCTTCATGTTGCTCAACGAGAGCGAACCCGGCGAGGAAGACGGCATACGTTCCAACCAGTACCTGATCGTTCACGATGACTCGGCGGTCCTCCTCGATCCGGGCGGCTTCGGCGTAATGCCCCGCGTGCTTGCCGAAATGCTGCGCCATACCGGCCCGGACAAGTTGAAAGCGATCATGCTCTCGCATCAGGATCCCGACATTGTCGGCGGTATCTCGACATGGCTGGAACTCACCCAGGCCCCTGTCTATGTTTCCAGAATCTGGATGCGCTTCTTGCCTCACTACGGCATCAAGGCCATGGACCGCTTCCATGGCGTTCCGGACGAGGGCATGGCCTGCAGCATATCGCCGGGCTTCGACCTGCAGCTCGTTCCGGCCCACTTCCTCCATTCCGAAGGCCAGATCAACGTCTACGATCCGGCCTCGAAAGTGCTGTTCACGGGAGACATCGGTGCCGCCATGATGCCCACCGACGAGGACGAGGCCTTCGTCGACGATTTCGCTGCCCATCTGCCCTATATCGAGGGCTTCCACCGGCGCTACATGGTTGCCAACCGGGCGGCCCGGATCTGGGTCGATGCGGTTTCGGAACTGGACGTGGCTATCCTCGCTCCCCAGCACGGCCCGGTTTACCGCGGCCAGGCCGTGAAGGACTTCCTCGCCTGGTTCAGGGAGCTGGAATGCGGCGTTGACCTCATGACGGGAAGCGGCACCTTCAGGAAGGGGTGAACACATGAACGCGATTTCGAACCTCAACCTGGAGGAAATGCGCCAGCATGTTCTGGGGCGTTTCGCTTCCCTGTTCGAAAGCCAGACCCGGACTCACCTGTTCGCTGCGAACGTCAGCGAACTGGTTCGCAACATCCATGCCGAGGCAATCCAGGGGCTGCAGGCTTCTTTCCGCCAGATGGCCGGGTTCGATATCGATCCGGACAAGAAGGCGCAATTCATGGCGGGCATCGAGCAAGCCATCACGCCCTTCATGCGGCTCGATGAAACCCTGGCTCTGCTGCTGGAAGAGCGCAAAAGGCAGTGGCAGCAGAACGAAAAGAACCTGCTCCAGGTCATGCTCGAATTCGACCAGATCTCTTCCGAGCTTTCCGGCACCCTGATCGAGAAGGATCTTCTCGAACGCCAGAGCAATGTCCTGGAAAGCATCATCCTTTCCCACGAAAAGGTGACTCAGTGGAAGGCATTTATTCAGGAAATTCTCTCCAGTTTTCATTCCATCTTCCCTTTTAATTTTTTCTTTATTTCATTTGCGGAAAAAAACAACCTATCGCTTTACATCTACTACCTCAACAATTACTCGGAAGAAATCAGAACGGCAGCGCGGATGAGATTGGCCAGGGATATGATTGCCAGCTTAGGGTTGCCAGCCGATGCTCCGCTCGATATCGAGGAATTCCAGGTCGTGGAAAATGATTGTTGCGATGATATCAACGAAATCAACCTGATCACGGTTTCGGTTCCTTCCCTGGAAGTGGTGAATCTGGCCGGCCTGCTCGGAGTAGCCTACGGCTCCGCTCAGGAACTGACTGTGCAGGAGGAAAGCGTGATCCGTTCCATCCTGTCTGTGATGGTGATGGTGGTGGGGTCGAGCAAGGCCCTGAGCCGGACCCTGTCCGAACTCGAATACTATTCCACCCACGATCCCCTGACCGGACTGCACAACCGCCGCTATTTCAACGAGATGCTTGACTATGAAGTGGGCCGCTCGGAGCGGCACAACCATGAATTCACCGTTCTCATGCTGGATCTGGACGATTTCAAGGACGTCAACGACACCTACGGTCATCCCTGCGGCGATTCGGTTCTCAGGCAGATAGCCGAGACCATGCATGCCACCATGCGCAAAGGGGATCTGGCAACCCGCATCGGCGGAGACGAATTCGCCATCATCCTGACCGAAACCGGAAGGGAGGGCGCGATGGTGGTTGCCGAAAAATTGAGGACGGAGTTGCGCGAAATTTCTTTTGAAAGCTCTGATGGAAAGACGTTCCATATCACGACGTCGATTGGACTGGTTACCTTTCCAGGTGATGCACAAAACGTTTCAGATTTGATGACGGGGGTGGATATCGGACTTTACCGTGCCAAGGAACTGGGCAAGGACGGGATCGCCATGCTGGAGTCGACCGAACGCATCCGGACCGAACGGACCAACCGGGATCATGCCGAAAAGCTCAGGGATGCGTTGAAAGACGAAAGGATCATTCCCTACTACCAGCCGATTTTCGACTGCAGGAGCGGAAAAATCTGGGCTCATGAGACGCTGGCAAGGCTCGTCGAGCCGAACGGGGAAACCCAGTCTGCAGGAATGTTCATCGAAACGATAGAGAAATACGGGTTGGGCAGGGAGCTCGACCGGGTCATCCTGCGCAAAGCCCTGGCAGCGATGAGGCATTGCATGGATGAAGGTAGCGAGCCGCCCCGGCTTTTCATCAACC
Organism: Pseudomonadota bacterium; assembly: GCA_021802655.1. Taxonomy (GTDB): domain Bacteria; phylum Pseudomonadota; class Gammaproteobacteria; order Burkholderiales; family JABEVD01; genus JABEVD01. The sequence continues at coordinate 14,759 of JAJZRP010000002.1, read as the reverse complement.
TATCGGCCCAGGAAATCCAGGGAAGGGGAATACTCGGCTTTGCCGAGCAGCTCTGCCTGGATTTCGACATTCCTCCGAGTGCGATCGTATTCGAAATTCTGGAGCGGGATGCCATCGGCGACATGACCCACATGCGCAAGTTCCTCTCGAACTTGAGGGAGAAAGGGTTCTCCTTCGCCCTGGACGATTTCGGCAGCGGTTACAATTCCTTCCATTATCTCCGGGAACTGCATTTCGATTACGTCAAAATCGACGGTGCCTTCGTCAGGAACATCCTCAATTCCAAAATCGACTATGCACTGGTGAGAAATCTCAGCCACCTTTGCCAGGACCTCGGCATCCTGACCGTGGCCGAATTCGTCGAATCGCAGGAAATACTCGAGGCATTGAAAGCAATGGGGATCGATTTTGCCCAGGGATTCCATCTCGACATGCCATTGCCGAGATTGAAGTCATCGGATTGAGGCTACCCTGCCGGATTGAAACAAAACACCATAACATCCAAACGAGGTACGCATGAAAATCAATCTTCCCGTCACCCAGATCGAGAAGCCTTTTCCCAAAGGCACGCGCATCGTTTCCAAGACCGATCTCAAGGGTATTACCACTTACGTGAACGACGGTTTCGTGGAAATGAGCGGGTTTTCGAGGGAGGAATTGATCGGGAAGAATCACAATGTCGTGCGTCATCCCGACATGCCGCCGCAGGCTTTCAAATGGCTGTGGGATACGCTGAAAGCCGGTTTGCCCTGGCGCGGCATCGTCAAGAACCGCTGCAAGAACGGCGACCATTACTGGGTCAATGCGCTTGTCGTGCCCGTGCTCAGCAAGGGAAGCATAGTGGGATACATGTCCGTCAGGCGTGCGCCCACGAGGCGGCAGATCGAGGAGGCCGAGGCGCTTTACAGACATCTGAACGAAACGAAAGCGCCCATAGGCTCCAAATGGGACCGCTTCAAGTTCAGGAATTTTTCGCTGCAGACCAAGCTCCAGATCCTGATCCAGGGTACGCTCCTCGTGGTTTTGACGGCTGGCCAGCTTTGGCTGGCGCACAGTTTCAAAAGCGAGACCATGCAATCGGCTCGGGAGCATGCAGTCGATGTCGCCAACTCGCTGATCGACGGGGCGAACATGCTGATGGAAACGGGAACAATAAGCGATGTGGCGAACAGGAAACTGTTGCTCAAGAAGATCGCATCCAGCGGCCACATCAAGTCGCTGCGTCTCATTCGCGCCCAACAGGTGGTAAATCAGTTCGGCCCGGGGCTACCCGAAGAGCATGTCAGGGACGATATCGAGCGCAACGCGATCGAGACGAAAACGAGCTATTTCAAGCTGATCCGGGATAACGGAGGCAATCCGGTATATCGGGCGGTCGTGCCCTACATCGTAAGCCACAATTTCCACGGCACGGACTGTTTGAATTGCCACCAGGTCCAGGTCGGCAGCGTGAACGGCGCATCCGACATTCTGATCGATCTGAAGCCGAATTTCGACCGTTTGCACAGCATCCAGCTCAAGCTGCTTGGCGGGCAGATCGTGCTCCAGATATTCCTGCTCTTTTTTATCGGGCGGTGCATCAATGTTTTTGTCAAGCGCCCGCTGAATTCTGCGATGAGACAATTCGAAGCGCTCATGGAAGGCGATCTCGATCCGCCGATCGATATTTCAGGCCGCGACGAAATGGGGAAACTGCTTTGCGAGCTCCAGACCATGCAGGCCTACGTCCAGGTGATGCTCGACGAAATGGAACTGTCGGCTTCCATCATCGTGGACCGGAGCAACAGTCTCAATACCCAGATCGTGCGCGTTGCTGAACATTCGAAGGAGCAGCAGGACCACGTGCAGGAGATCGCAAGCACCATGGAAGAATTCAGCCAGTCGGTAACTGAAGTGGCCCATGCGGCAACCGATTCCGCCAATTCGGCTGCCAACTCTCAGGTCATCATCGATGAGAGCAACAGGAGAATGGCGGAAAGTGTGGCTTCAACGTCCCGTGTCGTCGAGGCTGTGCAAACCTCCAGCAAAACCATCGACGAACTCAAGGATGTGATCCAGAAAATAGGCAGCATCACCAAAGTGATCAAGGAAATTGCCGAGCAAACCAATCTCCTTGCCCTGAATGCTGCGATCGAGGCTGCCCGGGCGGGAGAGCAGGGAAGGGGATTCGCCGTGGTGGCGGACGAAGTGAGGAAGCTGGCCGAGAGGACGACCGCGAGCACGACCGATATCACCGATATGGTCGGAAACATCCATTCGGTGACCGAGGCTGCAGTCGTTTCGATGAACCAGGCTGTAATGGAGGTCGAAAAAGGCATTGTCTATACCAGGGAGAATGAAGCGAGCCTGCAAAAAATCATGGAAACGAGCCGGGAAGTCACCCGGAGGGCGCAGGACATTGCAGACGCATCGAAGGAGCAGTCCCTGGCGAGCGAAGATGTCGCAAGGAGCCTCGCGCAAATATCCGATCTCGTGGACAACAATGCCCTTGCTGCGGAAGATGCGAAAAAGGCTTCCGAGGAGCTCACCAGAACGTCGATCGAATTGAAAACAATGGTGCAGCACTTCGAGGTTCATTCGCTGTGATGGTGGAAGGAACCCTAACGGAGTGGCCCTGTTAGATTGCCCATGAATCCATTGGCATGGTGGGACAGGCTGGGTGTGCAATGGAAACTGCACATCCTGATTCAGGGAGCGCTCATCCTGATCTTCCTGGTTTCGCAGCAATGGATTGTTCAGCGCTTCGAAGCCCAGGGAGTGAACGAGGTGCATTCCCAGGCATCCGACATTGCCGACGGGTTGATCAACGGAATGAACATGCTGATGGAGACGGGAAAGATCGGCGATCCTGCGAACCGTCTGCTTTTGCTGAAAAAGATGAGCGATTCTCCGGGTGTCAGGGAATTGCGTATTGTCAGGGCCAAACAGGTTTCCGATCAGTTCGGTCCGGGATTGTCTTCTGAACAGGCTGTAGATTATCTTGACAGGGAAGCCATCGAAAGCGGGAAGCCGGTTTTTTTGAGAACCCGGGCGGCAAACGGGAAACCCCTGCTCCGTGCTGTCATCCCGTATATCGTCAGCGAAAATTTCCGCGGCACGAATTGCCTGATGTGCCATCACGTCAAGGTCGGGAGCGTCAACGGGGCGGCCAGTATCATCATCGATCTTTCCCGGGAAGAATCGAGAATCCAGCAAATCAAAAGGCTGCTCTGGACGGGAAATATCGCTTTCCAGATTGGACTGTCTATTCTCATAGCCTGGTTCACTCGAATCGTCATCGTCCGGGATATCGAGCAGCCCAGTCAGAAGCTCCAGGCCGCGATGCTGAAAATCCGCCAGGAAGGCGATTTGTCCTTGCGCGCTGAAATCGAGGGGAAATACAAGAACATCGACGAAATGGCGGAAACGTTCAATCTTTTCGTTGAAAATCTGGAGCGGGCGACCAAGGATCTGGTGCTTTTTGCCGAGGTCATCAAGAACACCGAAGAAGCCATTATCATTTCGGATGCGAACAATGTCATTGTTTCAGTCAATAGGGCCTTTGTCAGGATCACAGGATATTCCGAAGCGGAAGTCATAGGGAAAAATCCGCGTATTCTGAATTCCGGACGGCAGGGGAAAGAGTTCTACCAGGCCATGTGGCAATCCATCAAGGAAATCGGATACTGGCAGGGAGAAATCTGGAACCGACGCAAGTCCGGTGAAATCTACCCGGAATGGCTTTCGATCAGTACTGTGAAGAATAGCCGGAACGAAATCATGCGCCATGTAGCCATCTTCATGGACATCACGAAGCGCAAGGAAGTGGAGCAGCGCATCCATTTGCTGGCTTATTACGATCCGCTGACGAGCCTGCCGAACCGGGTGTTGTTCGGAGACAGGCTGGGACAGGCGCTTGCAGCTTCCAGGCGGGGAGGAGGAAAGGTCGCCCTGCTTTTCCTCGATCTCGACAGGTTCAAAAGCATCAACGATTCGCTTGGCCATGCCGCAGGCGACTCGCTGCTGCAGTCCGTGGCCGACAGATTGAAATTGTGCATCAGGGAAATGGACAGCATTTGCCGCCAGGGTGGCGACGAATTCATGGTTCTGCTGCCCGGTATTGAAAAAAGGGAAGATGTGGCTGCCATTGCGCAAAAGATCCTCGCTGCGATGTCCGATCCGCATTATATCGAGGGCCGCAATCTGGTTGTCTCTTTCAGCATTGGCATCAGCATTTACCCTGCCGATGCGGACACTCCGGAGGCTTTGATCCAGAATGCCGATGCGGCGATGTATCATGCCAAGGAGCATGGCCGCAATAATTTCCAGTTCTTCACTCCCGACATGAATGCAGAGGCGCTTGACTTGCTTTCCCTAGAGGCCGATTTCAGGCGGGCGATGGTGAACGGGGAATTGCAGATCTATTATCAGCCGCAGATCGACAATGCGACAGGCGCTATTGTCGGTGTCGAGGCGTTGGCCCGCTGGCTTCATCCCGAAAGAGGTTTCGTTCCGCCTTCCAGGTTCGTTTCGATCGCGGAAGAAAGTGGGCTCATCGGCCAGCTTGGCGAATGGGTGTTGCGTACGGCTTGCGCCCAGAACAGGAAATGGCAGGAGGATGGGATCGTCAAAATCCCGGTCGCAGTCAATCTTTCCGCGCTGCAGTTCCATCAGAAGGATCTCGTGGAATTGATTGTCGGGATTCTTCATGAAACCGGGCTGGAACCTCGCTACCTCGAACTCGAATTGACCGAGGGAATCATCATGAAAAATGCCGAATCCACTATCGCAACGCTCAACGCATTGAAGAAAGCGGGTGTGCTGCTTTCGATCGACGATTTTGGAACGGGATACTCGAGTCTGAGCTACCTGAAGCGCTTCCCGATAGACAAGCTGAAAATCGACCAGTCTTTCATTCGGGATGTTGCGACCAACGAAAACGATGCCTTGATTACCACGACTATCATCAGCATGGGACACAACCTGAGGTTCAGGGTAATTGCCGAAGGGGTCGAAACCGCAGAGCAAATCAGCTTTCTGAAGGAGCATCAATGCGATGAAACTCAGGGTTATTATGTGAGTACGCCGCTCCCCCCGGAGAAGTTGGTCCGTTTTATCCAGTCCAGGGCAGCCTAAATCTCTTTATGTGGGGGCACCAAGATGATGCACGACAGTCTTTCCCCGGTGCGAATTGTAGGCCGCCATTTCTCGAGAACTGAACAGATTCAATAGGCTATGATTCTGGCATGACTATTGCAAGAGATGCCCTGTATCAATAAATCGGGGGTCTCATGAGGAAACGTTTACCAGCAAAGCAGGCCACTGATATCGGCTACCTGTCCAAATTCATGAGCGGATTGCACTGGGATCAGGAAAAGTTGCGCGAAATCCAGTCCGTTTACGACAACCTGACGCTGCTCGGGCAATTGCTGTGTGCCGGAACGGATATCACCGTCATGCGCACCGATTTCAATGATCTGGCCAGCGTGCTGATCGACCAGTTGGCGAGGGAGCTGCGCAAGAAAGCCGTGCTCAGCCTGAGGTCGAATGCACGCGTCGCGATAGATATCCTGATCAGGAACCTGTTCGAGCGCACGGCGGATATCGGTTTTCTTGCCACCGATGCGGACATCCGCGATTACGCCGAAGCATACCAGCGCGATCCTTCTGCGGCCCGCGATACAGCGCGGCTCGCTTCCCTCAAGGCGCGTTTCGGGGAATATGTGCGCAAGTATTCCGTATATCACAACATCATTTTACTGGCCCCGGACGGCAAGGTGCTGGTTCAGTTAGACGGAGAAGGGACGGGAAGGGTTTCCCGTGATCCCCTAATCGAGGCTTCCCTGGCGACCGACCGGCAGTATGTCGAGACCTTCAGGGAAACTGACCTGCTTCCTGGAGAAGCTTCGCCGCTGATTTACTCCTACAGGGTGATGTCGGAAGACGGCAGCCGCCCCGTCGGCGTGCTTTGCCTTTGTTTCCGATTCCAGGACGAATGCCTGCGCATCTTCCGGAACCTGGTCAGCGAAGACGACTGGACCGTGGTCACCATACTCGATGAGGAAGGGCGCATCATCGCCAGCAGCGACATTTATCAGTTCCCCGTCGGCGCCCGGGTGGAGCGCGCAGTCGGCGACGAATGCAGTATCGTGCGCTTCGCGGGGAGGGAATATCTCGCGACGACCCAGGAAACGCATGGTTATCAGGGCTACAAGGGGCCGGGCTGGACGGGGCATGCGCTGGCTCCCCTCAACCATGCCTTCGATATGGCGCTCGCCCATGAACTGGAGCAGGTGCCGGAAAGCCTGCTCGAAGGGGTGCTGGAGACGACGACCCTGTTTTCTGTCGAATTGCGCGACATTCCGGTGCGCGCAGCCAGTATCCAGCGTGAGCTCAATCGTGCCGTCTGGAACGGCAATGTCTGGCTCTCCAGGGACAGTTATGCCCTGAATGCTTCTTTTGCCAAGGTGCTGCTCTGGGAGATCGGCAGCACTGGAGTCAAGACGAGGAACGTTTTCAGCCAGTCCACCACCAACCTTTATGAAACCGTGGTTTCCTCGGTGCTTTACGACTGTTCTTCCATGGCCGCGCTCGCCATGGATATCATGGACAGGAATCTTTACGAACGCGCCAACGATTGCCGTTGGTGGGCGCTTACCAGCGCCTTCGGCGAAGTGCTCGCGAAAGGCGCAGCAGCGGATGGACGGGAACGCCTCGCTAGCATCCTCAAGGGCATCAACGAATTGTATACCGTCTATTCCAACTTGATCATATTCGACTCGGCAGCAAAAATCATGGCGGTATCCAACCCGGCCTACAACGATCTTGTCGGGCAAACCCTGCAGACCGATTGGGTGCGGACGACGCTGGGATTGCAGGATACCCAGAGTTATTGCGTTTCTTCTTTCGAGCCCAGCCATCTTTACGGCAATCGCCATACCTACATTTATGCCGCTGCGATCAGGGAGAAAGGAATTTCTGTCGGAGGGGTCGCCATCGTGTTCGATTCCACTCCCCAGTTTGCGGCGATGCTGCAGGATGCGTTGCCAAGAAGCGAGAACGGGGCGATAGTCGAAGGCGCTTTCGCAATTTTCGCCGAGCGGGACGGGCGAGTCATCGCCAGCACCGACGAGAATCTGGTGCCGGGGATGAAGCTCGAAATCGGGCGCGAATTCTTCAGCCTCGAGCAGGGCGAAGGTCGTGCCAACATCATCGAGTACCGGGGGCGCTACTATGCCGTGGGGTCGCGCATGTCCTCTGGCTACAGGGAATACAAGAGCGAAATCGACTTGTATCGCAACGAAGTGGTGGCGCTGGTTTTCGTTCCCCTTTCGGAAAAAGTGCTTTCGCCGGAGGAACGGCATTCCCTGCGCTCCATGGCAAAGGACAATTATTCGATTCGCCGCGCGGATGGAGAGGAAACGGTAGAAATCGCCACTTTCTATATCGGAAGCGGTTGGTATGGTCTACGTTCGGACTGCGTGATCGAGGCCATAGACAGCCAGCCAATCACTCCCATCCCGGGAATGCCTGCCTGGGTCAAGGGCTGCATCATGTATCAGGATCAGGCCATCACGATATTCGATCTTTCCGATTTTTTGCAAGGCGTCGCTCCTCCGTCTAAATCGAGCCAGATCGTGGTGGTCAAGGTTCCTGAGCAGCGGGCGAGTTTCGGCATCATGGTGGATGAACTGGGTGATATTCCGGAGATCGCCTCTTCCCGCATAGAACCGGTTCCGGAGATGATGTTCGGCGCGAGATCCCTGACTGAAAGCCTGGTCAAGCCGCATGCGGAAGATGCGGAAAAGCGCATTCTGATCATACTCTCCGCGGAGAGTATCAGGCGACGCCTTTCCAGCCTGAATCTTTCCGGGGATATCCTTCCCGAGCGGGTATTGGTGGGAGAACTCGAAGTCAGGTCGAGATGAGATCGAGGCAAAGGTCGCGGATCATGATTTCCTCGTCCGCCGGAATGACAAGGACGGGCCTGGAATCGGCCCCTGAAATGTTCTGGTGATCTGCAAGATTGGCATGTTCATCCAGCGAGAACCCCAGGAATTCCAGGGGGGCGGTTATTTTCCTGCGAATCTCGGGGGAATGCTCCCCTATGCCGCCGGAAAAGACGAGTGCATCGATTCCTCCGGCTTTTGCGGCGAAAGCGCCGATTGCCGAGCGCACCGAGCTGCAGAAGTAGTTTACTGCGAAGCGGGCATGATGGCTTTTGCTTGCGAGAAGATCGATCATTTCCGGGCTTTCGCCGTTCGAGAGGGCGAGGAGGCCCATTTCGTGATAAACGGTATCCGCAAGCGCTTTTCGATCCAGATGATTGGAAAGGGCGAGCATGATCCCGGGATCGAGATCCCCGCTTCTCGTGCCCATGACGATGCCACCTGCCGGCGAAAAACCCATGGTGGTGTCGATCGATTTCAGATTTTGCATCAAACAAAGGCTCGCCCCGCTTCCCAGATGGGCTGCAACGATCCTGCCCTTTGCCGCTTCCCCGAGAATTTCCGGAAGCTTCTTGGCGACATGGGCGTAATTCAGGCCGTGGAAGCCGTATCTGCGCAGCCCGAACTTCTCGGGTATCGGAAGGCGCCTGGATAATTCAGGCATTCCCGCATGGAAGGCGGTATCGAAGCAGGCTATTTGAGGTACGCCGAAATTCGAGCAAAGATCGAGCCCCAGCAGGTTTCCCGGAAGGTGGAGCGGGGCGAGCGGGACCAGGCTCTCGAGCCTGGCTCTCTCCTTGTCATCCACCAGCCTTGCAGGTTCGGCGATATCGCCGCCGTGCACGATGCGATGCCCGATCATGTCCGGCGCCCTCCCGATTTCCCGCATGAGCGCATCGTAAGCCACCTGCTGGCCGTCTAGATGCTCGTACCTGAAATTCCTGCGGCCATCCTTTGTGAACAGGCTGGCTTTCAGGGAGGACGAGCCGCTGTTGACCGTGAGAATGTTCAATAGGGCCATGTCCACTCGGCGATTTCCGGCATGTCTTCCCCGTGTTTCTCGATGTACTCTTTGTGCTCGACCAGCCTGTCGCGCATTTTCTGCCTGATGTGGGGTGCTTTTTCGTGCAGGGCGGGAACCCTGTCCATGGCATCCATGACGAGATGGAAGCGGTCCAGGTCGTTGAGCACGGTCATGTCGAAGGGCGTGGTGGTGGTTCCCTCCTCCTTGTAGCCCCTGGCATGGATGTTGGCGCTGTTTTTGCGCCTGTAGGTGAGGCGATGAATGAGCCAGGGATAACCGTGATAGGCGAAAATGACCGGCTTGTCCGGCGTGAAAAGGGAAAGAAAATCCTTTTCGGGCAAACCGTGGGGATGTTCTTCCCTGGGCTGCAGGGTCATGAGGTCGACCACGTTGACGACCCGGATCCTGAGTTCAGGGGCGGATTGCCTCAAAATATCCACAGCGGCCAGGGTTTCGAGCGTCGGAACGTCCCCGCAGCAGGCCATCACCAGATCCGGTTCGGCATCCCTGTCGTTCGAGGCCCATTCCCATATGCCGATGCCCGCAGAGACATGCTTGATGGCCGCATCCATGTCCAGCCACTGCGGGGCGGGCTGCTTCCCGGCCACGATGACGTTGACGTAATTGCGGCTTTTAAGGCAGTGATCGGTCACCGAGAGCAGGGTGTTCGCATCCGGGGGGAGATACACCCGGATCACGTCGGACTTCTTGTTCACCACATGGTCGATGAACCCGGGATCCTGATGCGAGAAGCCGTTGTGATCCTGGCGCCAGACATGGGAGGTGAGCAGATAGTTGAGCGAAGCGATGGGGCGCCGCCAGGGGATTTCGTGGCTGGTCGTTTTCAGCCATTTGGCGTGCTGGTTGAACATGGAGTCGACGAGATGGATGAAGGCCTCGTAGCAGGAGAAAAATCCATGCCTTCCGGTCAGCAGGTAGCCTTCCAGCCAGCCCTGGCAGGTATGCTCTGAGAGGATTTCCATCACCCGGCCGTTTTTCGCGAGATGGTCGTCGTAGTCGTAAATTTCCAGCATCCAGCTTCTGGGGCTCGCATCCAGCACCGCGCCCAGCCTGTTCGATGCCGTTTCGTCGGGGCCGAACAGGCGGAAGTTGTCGCCGTTTTTCTTCATCACGTCGCGCAGCAGATAACCCATCACCCGGGTGGCTTCGGCGATGCTCCCGCCGGGCTTTTCCACCGTGACGCGATAATCCCTGAAATCAGGCATCCTGAGCCCCTTGAGCAGCATCCCGCCGTTCGCCTTCGGGTTGGCGCCCATGCGCTTCTCGCCCTTGGGGGCGAGTGCTGCGAGTTCCGGGACGAGTCTTCCCGTCTCGTCGAAAAGTTCTTCCGGCCTGTAGGACTTCATCCAGGATTCCAGCAGCTTCACATGCTCCGGTTTTTCCTTCATTTCGGAAAAGGGAACCTGGTGGGACCTCCAGAAGCCTTCCGTCTTCAGCCCGTCCACCTCCCTGGGGCCTGTCCAGCCCTTGGGGGAGCGCAATATGATCATGGGCCAAAGGGGCCTCGATTCGACACCGTCCTGCCTTGCCTGCTTCTGGATCGCCCTGATTTCGGAGACGATGCCGTCCACCGTTGCGGCCATTTTGCGGTGCATTTCTTCGGGGTCGGACCCTTCGACGAAATGGGGGCGGTAACCATAGCCCTTGAACAGGTTGTCCAGCTCGTCATGGGAAATGCGCGACAGGAGGGTGGGGTTGGCGATCTTGTAGCCGTTGAGGTGCAGTATCGGCAGAACCGCACCGTCCGTTTTCGGGTTGAGGAATTTGTTCGAATGCCAGGACGCGGCCATGGGGCCGGTTTCGGCCTCTCCGTCGCCCACCACGCAACAGGCGATGAGGTCGGGATTGTCGAAGACGGCGCCGTAGGCATGGGAGATCGCATAGCCGAGCTCCCCCCCTTCGTGGATCGATCCCGGGGTTTCCGGCGCTGCATGGCTGGGGATGCCGCCGGGGAAGGAGAATTGCCTGAAAAGCTTCTTCATGCCTTCCTCGTCACGGGAAATGTTCGGGTAGAACTCGCTGTAGCTGCCTTCGAGATAGGTGTTGGCCACCAGTGCAGGTCCGCCATGCCCCGGGCCTGCGAGATAGATCATGTCGAGATCGTATTTTTTGATCGCCCGGTTCATGTGCACGTAAATGAAGTTGAGCCCCGGCGTCGTTCCCCAATGGCCGAGAAGCCTCGGTTTGACATGATCTATCGTGAGCGGAATTTTAAGGAGAGGGTTGTCGTAGAGATAAATCTGGCCCACGGAGAGATAATTCGCGGCGCGCCAGTAGGCGTTCATTTTGTCCGCTTCTTCCTGGGTAAGCGTGGCTTTCATGCGATATCCTGTTCTCGGGTTGGCTACATTCCATTTTAGGAATAATGACACGAAAGCAACAGGCTCAAAAATCATTTGATTAAGCGCGCCTGATAAAGTAATCTCGCTCACATTTGAGCTGAAATCCGACCCCGGTGGAATTTCCGAGAGTTATGTCGAACGCTCCAGAGCATCAAGCACAACGCATAGTGGCCGAGCAGATCAGGATACTCTTCTCTCGCGCTACCATAGTCTATCTCGTCAATATCCTGGTGGCCGCTGTCACCCTGGCAGTGCTCTGGGATGTCGTTCCCAACGGCCAGCTCGTATTTTGGTGCGCCGCCATTCTGATCTTCACGCTGGTGCGGTTTTACTATCTGCACCGCTATTCGCGGGATCCATCCTGGAAGGGGTTGGAATTCTGGCGGCGCTTTTCGATTGCGACTTCGGCATTCTCCGGATTTTTGTGGGGAGGGCTCGCCGTTGTTCTTTTTCCGGAGAATTCCCCCATTTACCAAGTCTATCTGCTGCTCGTCGTCAGCGGAATGCTGGCGGGCGCGGTGTCTTCCTGGTCGGCCTACCTGCCTGCCTTCAAAGCTTTTTTTCTGCCGGCAAGCCTGTTTTTTGCCTTGCGCCTTTTTGTCGCAATGATCGGCGGGGGAAACAAGGTCATGTTCGCATTGGGGCTGCTCTTCGCAGGCTTTTCAGGCGTGCTTTATTTTTTTGCGAAAAATGCGAACCGCGTCCTTTTCGATTCGCTCAGCATGCAGTTCGAGAGACAGGCGCTAGCCATGTCGCTGGAGGAAAAGAAAAGGGCGGCGGAGCATTCGGAGGAGGATCTGAAGCGGGCACATCGCGCGCTCCAGGCAATCAGCGAATGCAACAAGACCATGGTGAGGGCCAATCTGGAATCGGAACTGCTGCAGGATTTTTGCAGCATTCTCGTCAAGCGGGGAGGGTACCGCCTTGCCTGGGTGGGATATGTGCAGCAGAACGGTTCGAAGAGCGTATTGCCTATGGCGAAGGCAGGGTTCGACGATGGCTATCTTGAGCCGGAGCGTTTTTCCTGGGGTGGTGACGAGTGGGGAAACGGGCCGATCGGCATTGCCGTGCGCACTGGGAGTGCTGCCATTCTCAACAATCTGCAGTTCGATCCCCGCTTCAAACCCTGGCGCAAGGAAGCTCTGAGGCGCGGCTATGCCTCGATGATTTCCCTGCCATTGAAGATGGGGGGCAGGACTGATGGAGTGTTGAATGTCTATTCGTCCGAGCCGAACACTTTCGATGCGGCCGAGACGGACCTTTTGTCGCAGCTGTCTGACGATCTCGCCTACGGCATCCAGAGTTTGAGGACGCGGACCGAAATAGCCAGGCAGGCCTGGCACGACTCCCTGACTGGATTGCCCAACCGTTCGCTCTTGAGGGACAGGATGCACCAGGCGATGGCTTTCTCGAAGCGGACAGGGCGCATGCTGGCCATCCTTTTTCTCGATCTGGACGGCTTCAAGCAGATCAACGACCAGTATGGGCATGCGGCAGGAGACGATCTGATCATGGAGATTTCCGCGCGCTTCGTTTCCTCCGTCCGGGCTGGGGATACCGTTTCCAGATTGGGAGGGGACGAGTTCGTGATCCTCCTTGATGTTGCTTCTCTCGACGAGATGCATCAATGTCTTGCGCGGATCATGGATGAAGTCAGGAAACCCGTCCCCATGGATGGGCACGAAGTTTCGATCTCGGCCAGCATAGGCATCACGCTTTTTCCGCAGAACGATGCGGATGCCGATGCGCTCTTGCGCCATGCGGACATGGCGATGTATCAGGCGAAACAGGCCGGTCGCAATTGCTGCCGCATCTTCGACATCAACATGGACCAGTCCGCAAGGCTGAGTTTCCAGATGAGGGACAGGATCGCGCAGGCGATCGAAAGGCATGAATTCTGCCTTTTCTACCAGCCCAAGGTGAATCTCAGGACAGGAAGCCTGTTCGGGGTGGAGGCGCTGATACGCTGGAATCATCCCGAGCGCGGCCTGCTTTCCCCTCTCGAGTTCCTGCCTTTCGCGGAAGGTTCCGATCTCATCATCCGGATAGGCGACTGGGTGCTTGACGAAGCCTTGCGCCAGGTCTCGATTTGGAGGGAGGCCGGCATGGACATCGGGGTGAGCGTGAATGTCGCCTCCGAGCAGCTTCACGAGGGCGCGTTTCCCGCCAAGCTGAAGCAGGTGATCGATCGCTACCCGAATCTCGAGCCGCATTGTCTTGAGCTGGAGGTTCTGGAAACTACGGCTCTGCAGGATATCCAGTTCGTCAAGAAAGTCCTGAATGAATGCAAGGCGCTCGGCGTCACGCTTTCCCTCGACGACTTCGGGACGGGGTATTCATCGCTCGCCTACCTGAGGCACCTTCCTGTCGACATTCTCAAGATAGACCAGAGCTTCGTGCGGGACATGATCGAAGACAGGGAAGATCTTGCCGTGATCGAGGGGGTGATCAGCCTGGCGAAAATATTCAACTTGGATCTGATCGCGGAAGGCGTCGAAACGGCCGAACATGGCAGGATGCTGCTCCAGTTGGGATGCGACAAGGCTCAGGGGTACGGTATCGCCAAGCCCATGAAAGCGGAAAACATTCAAGGCTGGTTCAATACCCTGGATACTGCGATTGCCGATGAGGTATTCTGATTAGCGTTTCATGCCGGGAAGCGGCGCGCGGCTTCATCGGCCCGTACTCGGAGCGGGATGTGAAAAGGGCAATTCCTCATCAATCAAACGGATTGACGCTTCGATCGGGCCAAACAGGTCGTCGGTGCTTTCATATCCAGAATCTCGCGATTGTCAGCGCGTACGCAGCCTGCGCCCTCCGCCACGACAAGCGGCTTGTTCAGGGCTTCCCTAGGTGCGATCTCTCCAATCGACAGATAACACGTTGCAACAACAACAAATGAAGTTGCGGATTTCGCCAAAAATGCTCTCGATGCGGGATTCGGTGCATAAGTCCCAAATCGACTTTGACAAAGCGGGCGTTGCTCATTAGAATAGACGGTTTCGCTCCGGAGGGGTTCCCGAGCGGTCAAAGGGATCAGACTGTAAATCTGACGGCTCTGCCTTCGAAGGTTCGAATCCTTCCCCCTCCACCAGATTTAATCTGTTCCGGATCGGGATGGAATTGCGGGTGTAGCTCAATGGTAGAGCAGAAGCCTTCCAAGCTTACGACGAGGGTTCGATTCCCTTCACCCGCTCCAGTTTGTGAAAGGGTTTGCCCATGTAGCTCAGTGGTAGAGCACTCCCTTGGTAAGGGAGAGGTCACCAGTTCAATCCTGGTCATGGGCTCCAGATTTTGTGGTACCAACTTTGATGTCAAGAGGAAATCATCATGGCAAAGAGCAAGTTTGAGCGGACGAAGCCGCATGTAAACGTAGGTACGATTGGTCACGTTGACCACGGCAAGACGACGCTGACGGCGGCGATCACGTCGGTTCTGACGAAG
>JAJZRP010000038.1 GCA_021802655.1 Pseudomonadota bacterium | reverse complement strand
TCGTGTCATCCGACTCTTCCGCGCCGACCGAGATTTTCATCAGGCGCCGGGTATCGGGATTCATGGTGGTGTCCCAGAGCTGCTCCGGGCTCATCTCGCCGAGCCCCTTGAACCTCGAAATGCTCCAGTTCTTGAAGCCTTCCTTGGCCAGCCTGTCTTCTATTCCGGCGAGTTCGGATTCGTCGAGCGCGTAATGCTTTTTCGGCGGCTTCGATTTCCCCTGTCCCTGGGTGTCTATCCTGAAAAGGGGGGGCTGGGCGACGTAAATATGACCTTCCTCGATCAGCTTCGGGAAATGCCTGAAGAAGAGGGTGAGGAGCAGCACCTGGATATGCGCGCCGTCCACGTCTGCGTCCGCCATGATGCAGATTTTCGAATACCTCAGGGAAGAAAGATCGATATCGGCATTTCGGTCATGCGGGTCGACGCCTATTGCGACGGCGATGTCGTGGATCTCGTTGTTGGCGAAAAGGCGGGAGGCTTCCTGCTCCCAGGTATTCAGCACTTTTCCCCGCAAGGGCAAAATGGCCTGGAATTCCTTGTCGCGCCCCATCTTCGCCGACCCTCCTGCAGAATCCCCCTCGACCAGGAAAAGTTCGGTGCGCGAGGCATCCTTCGATTCGCAGTCTGTCAGTTTTCCGGGCAATACGGCGACCCCGGACCCCTTTTTCTTTTCTACCTTTTGTGCGGATTTCAGCCTGTTCTGCGCCTGACGGATGGCGAGTTCGGCGAGCTTCCTGCCGTATTCCACATGCTCGTTGAGCCACAGCTCGAAGGGGTCGGCTAGCATGGAAGAAACCAGCTTCACCGCTTCCCGGCTGGAAAGCCTTTCCTTGGTCTGCCCCTGGAACTGCGGGTCGAGCACCTTGGCGGAAAGAACGAAGCTTGCGCGGCTGAAAAGGTCTTCCGAAATCAGCTTCACTCCTTTGGGAAGCAGCCCGTGATGCTCAACGAAATTTCTCACCGCCTGGAAAACGCCTTCCCTGAGCCCCGATTCGTGCGTTCCTCCCGCCGGGGTCGGGATCAGGTTGACATAGGATTCCCGGCAAACCTGTCCTTCTTCGCTCCAGGCGATCACCCAGGCGGCTCCCTCTCCTTCGGAAAAGTCGGAAGATTTTCCGGATGTCCTCTCCCCGTTGAAGAGGGGAATGACGGGTTCGTATCCTTCGAGCATTTCTTCGAGATAGCCTTTCAGCCCTTCCGGATAGTTCCAGGATTTCGTCTCGCCGGTTTTTTGCACCGTGAGGAAAACGCTCACGTTGGGAAGCAGGACGGCCTTGGAGCGCAGCAGGCGCTCGAGGTCGGAGAGGGGAATGACGGGGGAGTCGAAATACACCGGATTGGGATGAACGTGAAGGGAGGTGCCGGTTTTTTTGCCGCAGCTTCCGGTTTTGGCAAGAGGCTTTGCGACTTCGCCGTTCTCGAAAGCCATCTCGAAAATGCCGCCTTCCCGCATCACCGTAACTTCCAGGCGGGACGAGAGCGCATTGGTCACCGAAACCCCGACGCCGTGGAGCCCCCCGGAGAAACTGTAGGCCCCCCCCGCTTTCTTGTCGAATTTCCCGCCTGCATGCAGCCGGGTGAAGACGATTTCCACGGTGGGGACGCCTTCTTCCGGATGGATGCCCACCGGAATTCCCCTGCCGTTGTCCGAGATCGAGACGGAATTGTCCTCGAACAGGGTGACTTCGATTTTGTCGGCAAATCCGGCGAGCGCCTCGTCGGAAGCGTTGTCTATCGCCTCCTGCACGATATGGCAGGGGTTTTCAGTGCGCGTGTACATGCCGGGGCGCTGCCTGACCGGCTCCAGCCCCTTCAGGACCTTGATCGACGCTTCGCTGTATTTTTCGGCCATGAATTCCTTTCAGCCCGGTTTCGACGCATGTTCCCTGGTGGCATGGAAGGCGAGATCCGGCCAGCGTTCCATGACGAGATCAAGGTTCACCCGGGAACTCGCGAAATAGGCGAGGCTCCCTCCCGCATCCCGGGCGACCTGATTCGCCAGAGACTTCTCGAATTCCTCGAGCTTTTTCGCATTGTTCGAGGTGACCCAGCGCGCGCAGTGGATGGAAACCGGCTCGAAAACCGCATCCACGCCGTATTCCGATTCCAGCCTGTGCGCGACGACTTCGAATTGAAGCACGCCTACCGCGCCGAGCACAAGGTCGCCCCCCGAAACCGGCTTGAAAACCTGGACCGCTCCCTCTTCCCCGAGCTGCTGCAGCCCCTTGTGCAGTTGCTTGATCTTGAGCGGATTTCTGATCCTTGCGATCCTGAAGAGTTCCGGGGCGAAATACGGAATTCCGGTGAACCGGAGCGCTTCGCCCTCGCTGAAACTGTCTCCGATCTGGACGTTGCCGTGGTTGTGCAGCCCGATGATATCCCCGGCATAGGCTTCCTCGACCTGCTCCCGCTGGTGCGCCATGAAGGTGATCACGTTGGAGACCTTGAGGTCGCGTCCCAGTCTCAGGTGGCGTATTTTCATGCCGCGCTCGAAGCGTCCGGAGCATACCCTCAGAAAGGCGATCCTGTCCCTGTGCATGGGGTCCATGTTGGCCTGGATCTTGAAGACGAAACCGGAAAATGCAGGTTCCAGAGGGGAGACTGCCCTCGAAGTCGCGTCCCTGGGAAGGGGGGGGGGCGCCCAGTCGACCAGGGCGTTGAGTATTTCCCTGACCCCGAAATTGTTGATGGCCGAGCCGAAGAAGACCGGGGACTGGCGTCCTTCGAGGAAGGCTTCGAGGTCGAAGGGGGGGGATGCTCCCCTTACCAGTTCCACTTCCGCCCTGAACTGGGCGACTTCCATGGGGAACAGCTCGTCGAGCCTCGGATTGTCGAGTCCCTTCAGGGTTTCGAAAGACTGCCTGGCATCTTCCCTTCCGGCCTCGAAAAGCAGGATTTCGTCGTTCATCAGGTGATAGACGCCCCTGAAAAACTTGCCCATGCCGATCGGCCAGGTCACCGGCGCGCACTGGATCTTGAGCACCGATTCGACTTCGTCGAGCAGGGAGACGGGATCGCGCGCTTCCCTGTCCATCTTGTTCATGAAGGTGAGGATGGGGGTGTTTCTCATCCTGCAGACATTGAGCAGCTTGATCGTCTGTTCTTCCACGCCTTTTGCCGCGTCGATCACCATCAGGGCGGAGTCGACGGCGGTGAGGACCCGGTAGGTGTCCTCGGAGAAGTCTTCGTGGCCCGGGGTGTCGAGCAGGTTGACGATATGCTCGCGGTAATCGAACTGCATGACCGAACTTGCGACCGAAATGCCCCTCTGCTTTTCGATGTCCATCCAGTCCGAAGTCGCATGCCTGCCGCTTTTCCTGCCCTTGACGGTCCCGGCGAGCTGGATCGCGCCGGAAAAAAGCAGGAGCTTTTCGGTGAGCGTGGTTTTTCCCGCGTCGGGGTGGGAAACGATGGCGAAAGTGCGCCGCTTCCCGACCTCGCGCGCTATGGACTTTGCAAGTTCAGTGGTCATTTCAGGCAGTTCGGAGAAACGCGATAGTCTAATCAAAATCGGGAGGGAAGTCTCTACCAATCGAATCATCCGCAATGCTATGATTCGGGAATGCGACAAGGCACCAAAATAGCAATTGCACAGATCAACTGCGCCGTGGGCGACCTGAAAGGCAATGCGGCGAAAATCCTGGAAATGGCCGAAAGGGCGAGAGAGGGAGGCGCATCCCTGCTGCTCACCCCGGAGCTCTCCCTTTGCGGCTATCCTCCGGAAGATCTGCTGCTGAGGTCGGGTTTTTACCGCGCTTCCCTGGAGGCATTGACTGCGCTCGCTGAAAAAATAGCCGGCATCGCTGTCGTGGTGGGGCACCCCCTGGAAGAGGACGGCAAAAGATACAATGCGGCCTCCCTGATCCGGGAAGGCAGGATCGAAGTCACCTACCGCAAGCGCGAACTGCCCAATTACGCCGTTTTCGACGAGGAGCGTTATTTCGAGGAAGGGGATGATGCGGTCGTTTTCGAACTGGACGGAATCCGTTTCGGACTCGCCATTTGCGAAGACATTTGGAAACCTGTTGCTGCGAAGCTCGCGAAAGACTCAGGGGCGCAAGCCCTGCTCGTGCTGAATGCTTCGCCCTTCCACCTGGAAAAGCAGCAGACGCGCTACTCCGTTGCGAGAGAAAGAATAGAGGAGACCGGTTTGAGCCTCGTCTATGCCAACATGGTGGGCGGCCAGGACGAACTCGTTTTCGACGGCGCATCCTTTTCCATGGATGGACAAGGCGAAATCGTCAGCCGCATGCCTTCCTTCGAGGAAGGGCTGGGGTTCGTAGCTTTCGAAAGCGGCGCGCCTCGCAAAGGGGAAATCGTCCCCGAGCAATCGCTGGAGGAGAGCGTCTACAGGGCCTTGTGCCTCGGCGTTTCCGATTACGTGAGGAAGAACCGCTTTCCCGGGGTGCTGCTCGGCTTGTCCGGAGGCATCGATTCGGCCCTCACGCTCGCCATTGCCGTGGACGCCCTGGGGGCGGACAAGGTGCATGCGGTGATGATGCCCTCCAGATACACGGCGCAAATGAGCCTGGACGATTCGAGGCTGATGGCGGAAATCCTGGGAGTGCGCTATTCTGAGCTTCCGATACAGGACATCTATTCGCTTTTTCTGGACACGCTTGCAGGCGAATTTGCGGGATTGCCGCAAAATACCGCCGAGGAAAACATCCAGGCGAGGGTGCGGGGCACGCTCCTGATGGCGCTTTCCAACAAGAGCGGCGCCATCGTGCTGACGACGGGCAACAAGAGCGAAATGGCGGTGGGTTATTCCACGCTTTACGGCGACATGGCAGGCGGCTTCGCTGTACTGAAGGACATCAAGAAAACCCTGGTTTACCGCCTCGCCCATTACCGCAATGGCATCGAGCGGGTGATTCCGGAAAGGGTGATTGCGCGGCCGCCTTCTGCCGAACTCAGGGAAGGGCAGTGCGATCAGGACAGCCTTCCCCCCTACGAAGTGCTCGATGCCGTGATGGAAGCCTACATGGAGCGGGATCTTTCCCTGCAGGACATCGCGAGGCTCGGCATCGATCCTGCTGACGCCATGCGCGTGGTTCATCTCATCAAGGTGAACGAATACAAGCGCAGGCAGTCGCCCGTGGGGATACGGATCACGCAGAGGGGATTCGGGCGGGACTGGCGCTATCCCATCACCTCGACATTTCTGGACGAATACTGATTCAACAAAGGAGCATCCGATGAAAAAGATAGAAGCGATCATCAAGCCGTTCAAGCTCGACGAAGTGCGCGAATCCCTTTCCGAGATCGGGATAAACGGCATGACCGTCACCGACGTCAAGGGTTTCGGCAGGCAGAAGGGGCATACCGAGCTTTACCGGGGGGCCGAATATGTCGTCGATTTCCTTCCCAAGGTCAAGGTCGAGGTGGTCGTCTCCGATGCCCTCG
Source organism: Pseudomonadota bacterium (assembly GCA_021802655.1). Lineage (GTDB taxonomy): Bacteria > Pseudomonadota > Gammaproteobacteria > Burkholderiales > JABEVD01 > JABEVD01. Next base: position 15,813 of record JAJZRP010000038.1, on the reverse strand, counting down.
TCGAGCAGACGCTGGATGTCATTTTGAAGGCTGCGAAAACGGGCAAGATCGGGGACGGGAAAATTTTCGTCACGAACGTCGAGCAGGTGGTCCGCATCAGAACCGGGGAGACCGGCGAGAGCGCGATCTGAGGAAGCCCTGAACAAGTCGCACATGAGCCGCGTTGCCGGGAAAACGAAGCGAAGCGTAGTTTCGAGGTGCGGCCAAATCGAGATGATCGCCGGAGCGCGACGCAGGTCGCAGCCGGGTCTACATGACCGAGACCCTGTCCAATTGGCTTCAGCGTAGACTGGAAGACCGGAAAAGCAGGCATGCCAGGTCGGTCAGGTTATTTCAGCATGGGGGCAAGGCCTTTCCAGATGTTCGCCAGGACCTTGCCCTGGGCTTTCTCGGAAGGGTGCATGCCGTCCGCCTGGAAGTCCCCCATGTTCCCGGCAAAGCCTTCCAGCATGAAAGGGACGAATCCGAGCCCGCGGCGCTTCGCCAGTTTCGGAAAGACCGCGCCGAAATCCGCGGCGTATTCGGGACCGTAGTTGGGGGGCAGGCGCATGCCGACGAGCAGCACGCGAGCGCGCTTCTTCCTGCAGGCGAGCACGATGGCATCGAGATTTTTTTTCGTGAGCTCGACCGGTTCGCCGCGCAGTCCGTCGTTCGCGCCGAGTTCGAGAATGACGATTTCGGGCTTGAATTTTGCGAGGGCGGATTCGATTCGCGCGAGCCCCCCCGAAGTGGTTTCGCCGCTGATGCTGGCGTTGACGACCCGGTAGGGGGTTTTCGCGAGCTTCTGCTGCAGCAGGTCCACCCAGCTTTTTCCTGTCGGCAGACCGTATCCGGCGGAGAGGCTGTCGCCGAAAACCAGTATGGCTGCGGCATGGGCCGGTTGCGGCATCAGAGCGAGAAAGATCAGAAGAATGGCTGTGTTACGGAGCTGAATCATGGGCAGTCCCATCCTCAAGGTCGTCGATCTTTGCAAAAAGGTCGATCCGGATCTCACCATTTTGCGCAATATCCGCTTCGAGATCAATTCGGGCGATGCGGTTGCCATAATTGGGGCATCGGGATCGGGAAAATCCACGTTGCTGGGGCTGATGGCGGGGCTCGACAATCCGACCAGCGGCAAGGTTTACATCGAAGACATCGATCTCTTTTCCCTGGGCGAGGACGGCCGCGCGAAATTGAGGGGGAAGCTGATCGGATTCGTTTTCCAGTCTTTCCATCTGCTTCCGGCGCTCACCGCGATCGAGAACGTGATGCTCCCCCTGGAGCTTGCCGGAAAGGGCAATGCGAGGGAAGGCGCGCTCGATATCCTGAGCCGGGTGGGACTTTCCGGGAGAATCGGACATTATCCGAAGCAGCTCTCGGGAGGGGAGCAGCAGCGGGTGGCGCTCGCCCGCGCATTCGTTGCGAAGCCCAGGATACTTTTTGCTGACGAGCCCACAGGGAATCTCGATACGGCGACCGGGGAAAAAATCATCGAACTGATGTTCGAGCTCAACCACGAACAAAATACCACTCTGGTATTGGTGACGCACGATGCGGAAATCGCAAAGCGCTGCGGATCGAGAATCGCCCTGAAAATGGGGGAGCAGGTTGAATGACTTCCTGATCTCGATGAGGCTCTTCCTGCGCGACTGGCGTTCGGGAGAATTGACCGTGCTTTTCCTGGCCCTGCTCGTCGCCGCATCTTCGATGACGACGGTGGAATTCTTTGCCGACAGGGTAAAGGGGGCGCTGCAGAACCAGGCGGAAAAGATGCTTGGCGCCGATCTCGTTCTGATCTCCGATCACCCCCTGGACGATTCTTTCGCGTCCATGGCGAAAAAACGGGGAATTGCGGCAACCAGTGCCGTCAAATTCCCGAGCATGGTGAGCTTCCAAAAGAGCAGTGTCCTTGCCGAGATCAAGGCCGTCGGAGCCGGCTATCCCCTGCGCGGGAAACTGCGTCTGTCGAACGGGTCGAAAGGCATCCCGGAGCGGGGAACCGTATGGGTGGACAGGAAGCTTCTGGCCAGGCTGGATTTGCCGGCGGGAAGCAGGGTGGAGATCGGGGAAGCGGATTTTACCGTGGCAGCGGTGGTGGAAGAGGAGCCGGAGGCGGCCTTCTCTTTCATGAGCCCGGGGCCCGGCCTCATCATGAACGCGCTCGATCTGCCTTCGACCCGATTGATCCGGGAGGGGAGCAGGGTTCAGTATATCTTCTATGCCGCAGGCGAGGTCTCTGCGATTGCTTCCTACCGGGAATGGGCGAAATCACGATTGGGACGCGGGCAGAGCCTGGAAGATGCGCGGGAGGGCAGCCCCCAGGTCAAGGCCATGCTCGACCGCTCGGAAGTTTTTCTCGGCATGGCTGCGCTTCTCAGCGTCGTTCTCGCCGCCGTTGCGATTGCGCTTTCTGCGAGACGGTTCGTGGAGCGCCATCTCGACGGCTGCGCAGTCATGCGTGTCATGGGCGCGACAGGAGCGCGCCTTTTTCGCCTTCATTTCTATGAATTTTCGATGCTGGGACTGCTTTCCGGGCTGATCGGCGCGGCAATCGGTTTCATTGCCCAGAACCTGCTTGCAGCAGGGCTCTCCGGCTTCATCGGCGTGCAACTGCCGCATCCTTCCCTGCATCCCCTTGTCGAAGGCTGCGCGATTGCGATGCTGCTCCTGCTCGGATTTGCCCTGCCGCTCGTTCTCGCCCTTGCAAAGGTTCCGGCGCTTTACGTGATGCGGCGTGAAATCGGCCCGCCCAAGGCAGGCTATGCCATCGGGATCGTTGCGCTAGGGACTCTTTTCCTGTGGCAGGCCGATGATGCAAAACTGGGGTTGATCCTTTTCGGCGCATTTTGCGGCATGCTGGCCCTGTCGGCGTTTTTCACAGGGCTTTTGCTGCAAAACCTGAAAATCGATGGCATGGGCTGGAAATATGGCCTCGCCAATCTCAAGAGGCGCAGCGCATCAAGCACCATTCAGATCATCGCGTTCGGCCTCGGCCTGATGGCGATTCTCGTACTGACCCTGGTCAGGGGGAATCTTTTCGAAGCGTGGCAGGAGAGCCTGCCCATAAACGCACCCAACCGTTTCGTGCTCAACATCCAGCCTAACCAGCTCGATGCGTTGTCGGGATATTTCGATCGCAAGGGATTGGCAAAGCCCGAATTTTTCCCGATGGTGAGGGGAAGGCTCACCAAGATCAACGGCAAAAGCGTTTCATCCGAAAATTACCGGGAATTGCGCGCGAAGCGCCTCGTCGACCGCGAATTCAACCTTTCATGGGCTGGAGAGCTGCAGCCCGGCAATGAAATCGTTGCGGGGAAATGGTGGGATATGGAGGGCCGGGGCAAACCTGAATTGTCCGTCGAGGAAGGGCTCGCCGAGACGCTTTCGATTCACATGGGAGATGCCCTGACATTCGAGGTCGCGGGAAGCGCATTTTCAGGAAAGGTCGCGAGTTTGCGCAAGGTGAACTGGAATTCCTTCAGGGTCAATTTTTTCGTCCTGGCCCCTCCAGGATTGCTGGAAGATTATCCCAAGAGCTACATCACGAGCTTCTATCTTCCTCCCGAAAATCATGCCGCCATGAACGATCTTGCCAGGGATTACCCCAACCTGCTCGTCATCGACGTTTCATCCATACTGGCGAAGATGCAGAAAATGACCAACCAGGCTGCGCTCGCGATGGAGTTCGTTTTCCTTTACAGCCTTGCCGCAGGGGGCATGGTGCTGATCGCGGCTTTCTCGGCAACCCAGGACGAAAGGATGAGGGAAGCCGCAGTTTTGCGCACCCTGGGAGCGAGCAGGCGCCAGGTTATGGCTGCGAACGCCTCTGAATTTCTGGTCCTGGGGGGGCTTTCAGGCCTGTTCGGCGCAATGGGTGCGACGGTTGTGGATTATCTTGCATCCAAGAAGCTGCTCGATCTCTCCTTCCGCTTCGATCCGACCATCGTCCTCGCAGGCATTGCGCTGGGCTCGCTCGTCATCCTGCCGATGGGGCTCATCTGGACCAGGAAGGCGCTGAATACCCCACCCTCCGTCATTCTGAGGGATTAGGGAACCGCTGATTCTCCCCATTCCGGGCGGGGTTTCCAGGTCCTGATCCAGTCCGGGAGCGCCTGGGCGGGCATGGGTTTGGCGATGCCGTAACCCTGCGCCTTGTCGCAGCCGAGCTTCAAGAGCATGATCCCCTGGGCGACGCTTTCCATGCCCTCGGCGATGACGCCGCGGTCGAAGATTCGCGCCATGCTCACCACGCCTTCGATGATGGCCATGTCTTCCCGGTCATCGAGCATGTCCCGCACGAAACTCCGGTCGATCTTGAGGGTGTGAACCGGAAGATGCTTGAGATAGGCGAGCGAGGAATAGCCGGTGCCGAAGTCGTCGAGCGAAAGCCTGACGCCCAGTTTTTTGCAGCCTTCGAGGATTTCCCTGGCGATATGGACGTCATCCATGGCGGTGTTTTCCAATATTTCGAGCTCGAGCATTTCGGGAGCAACATCGGGATGCGCCCGAAGCGCATTTTCAAGCTTCCGCAAGAAATCGGGGTGCTGGAGTTCGCGTGCAGCGGTGTTGACGCTCACGGCGAAATCGAGCCCTTCCTGCCGCCATGCGCTGATTTGCGAGAGCGCTTCTTCGATCACCCAGTCGCCGATCCTGACGATGAGATCGGTCTGTTCGACGAGCGGCAGGAATTCGATCGGGGGAAGCAGCCCGCGCTCGGGATGCTGCCAGCGGATGAGGGCTTCCGCGCCTTCCACATTTCCCGTTCGCAGGTTGACCTTGGGCTGGTAATGGAGGCGAAGCTCATTGTTGGCGAGCGCGATGCCGATGCGTCTTTGCGCCTCCAGAGAGGCTTTCGCGACCAGATCCATTTCGAGGTCGAAGAAGCAGTGCTGGTTGCGTCCGGATTGTTTTGCCTGATACATCGCCATGTCGGCATGGCGCAACAAGGTGTCGGCATCGGCTTTGTTCTCGGGGTAGATCGTGACGCCGATCGAGGATGAGATGACGATGGTTTCGCCGTCTATCTTGACGGGACGGGAAATGGCTTCCATGATGCGTTCGAGGCAGCGATCGATCTCGGTCGCATCCTCGGCGTCGAGCAGGATCACGAATTCGTCCCCTCCCAGTCTCGAGACGGTGTCGCCCGCGCGGACGGAATTCTCCAGCCGGCTTGCGATTTCCTTGAGCAATACGTCTCCCGCGGCATGTCCGAAGCGGTCGTTCACTTCCTTGAATTCGTCGAGATCGAGGAACAGGACGGCCAGAAGATGCTTCTGGCGCCGGGCACCCGCCATCGACTGGGTGAGCCGGTCCTGCAGCAAGGCGCGGTTGGGCAGCCCCGTCAATGCATCGTGGCCCGCCTGCCAGGTGATGTGCTGGAGCAATTGGCGCTTGTCGCTCACGTCGTGGAAAACGAGCACGACGCCGATGATCTTGTTTTCCCGGTCCCGGATCGGGGCGGCGGAATCCTCGATGGCGAATTCCGTTCCGTTTCTGCCGATCAGGACGGTGTGGTTGGCGAGCCCCACGATGACGCCTTCCTTCAGCACCTTTTCGACGGGATTGGCGACCGTTTCGCGCGTTTGTTCGTTGACGATGCGGAAAACCTGCGGCAGCGGAATTCCCGCCGCTTCCCCGCTTTTCCAGCCGGTGAGCTGCTCGGCGATGGGGTTGAGATAGGCGACGCAGCCCTTTTCGTCGGTGGTGATCACCGCGTCCCCGATCGATTCGAGCGTCACATGGGCAAGCTCTTTTTCGGCGTAAAGCGCGGCTTCGGCCTGCTTGCGCCCGGTGATGTCCGTGCAGATCGCAACATATCGGGTCGGAATGCCGTTTTCATCCAGGAAGGGAACGATGGTCGAATCCACCCAGTAATGCGAACCGTCCTTGGTCCTGTCCATGATTTCGCCATGCCAGACTTTCCCGCCCGAAATGGCATGCCAGAGCTCCTCGTAAAAGGCTTGCGGATGGATGCCCGATTTCACGATGCGGTGATTCTTTCCGAGCAGCTCCTCGCGCGCGTACCGGCTGATTTCGCAGAATTTGTCGTTGGCGTAAATGATGTTGCCCTCCGCATCCGCAACGCCGACAATGGCATGCTGATCGAGCGCGAATTTCTGATATTCGATCTCGGTATAAGCCGCGATCAGCTTCCTCGAATTTTCCCGCAGGCGAAAGAACGAATAGGCGGCATAGGCAAGCAGCCAGAGCGCGGCGAGGAAAAGGAAAAAGCGGTAAAAATTGGCGATCTTCAAGGCATGGTCGAAAGACTGCTCATAGGCTGCAGTCAGTTCTTCGCCGAGCAGTTGGGTTTCTCCCGCCGTGACTCTCGGGATGAGGGCGTCGAGTTCCTTCTCGTATTCGAGTATGTATTTCGCATGCCGCAGGGTGCGTTCCATGCTTTCGCGCAAGGCAGGCGGGTAGGATGCCGTTTCGAGGCGTCCGATTTCAGCCGCCGCGTCGTGGCCGTTTTCTCCGGAATGCGCCGTGAGCACGTCGAGAAGCAGGGTCTGCAAGTTCTCTTTCAGCCCGGAAGGGGCAAGGCGAATCGCCTCTTCGGCGGTGCGGGGGAAGTAATAAAGCGAATTCTTGAGAACGGCGTTGTGCGATTTGAAGCGCTCGATCAGTTCTTCCTTGTGCGCCAAAGCCTGATCCCATTTGCGCACCGAGCGCTCGATCCGTTCGTCCCCATGCCGGAAGAGGGCATTGTTCTTCAATTCATTCCGGCGCAGCCTGATTTCGTTCTCCGCGACGACGAGCCCGTCGTAATTGTTCTGAAGCCGGTACCGAAGCTTCACGACCTGTTCGTCGATTTGCGAATCCATGCTGGCCATTTCGTCGAGATCCTCGAGCGTCCGCCGATGCTGGAGGGGATCCACCGCCCTCGAGTTGACGAAAAGGAAAATCAGGAAGATAGCGCTGGCGAGCACTATCGAGACCTGCTTCGGATTGATCAGGCCCGGGTTCATAATGGCTTGCCTTCATATTCGCCGGTCAGGGTTTTCAGGAATGCGACGATTTCTGAAATGTCTTCGGCGGGCAGATCGAGTCCCAGCTGGTGTTCCCCCATGATCTTCACGACCTGTTCGAGCGTCGCCGCGGATCCGTCGTGCAGATAGGGGGCGGTGAGCGCGACGTTGCGCAAGCTCGGCACCTTGAACACATGCATGTCTTCGATGTCTTTGGTGACGGCGTAGCGCCCCATGTCGGCTTCGGTGATGTTTCCTTTTGCCTTGAAATAGTCGCGCATGACGCCGAGCTTTTCATACAGATTTCCGCCGATGTTGATTCCCTGATGGCAGGAAATGCAGCCATAGCGCTTGAAGAGCTTGTATCCGGCAAGCTCTTCCGGGGTGATCGCTGTCGCGTCCCCCCTCAGGAATCTGTCGAAACGCGAATTGGGGGTGACGAGGGAGCGCTCGAAAGTGCCGATGGCGTCCTTGATGTTCTCCGCCGTGATTCCTTCCGGGTAAACGGCCGGGAATGCAGCCGAATAAGACGGATCTTTCCGCAGCTTGGAAATGACCTCGCTCCAGTTCGATCCCATTTCGACGGGATTGTTGACCGGACCGTCGATCTGCTCTTCCAGGGTTGCCGCGCGGCCATTCCAGAACTGGCGGAAATTGAATCCGCAGTTGTAAACGGTCGGCGCATTGATGTTCCCGATCTGCCCGTGAATTCCCAGGGAATATTTCATCGAATCGACCCCGCCATGATCCAGCTGATGGCAATTTGCGCAGGAAATCGTGTTGTCGTGAGACAGTTTCGGTTCGTTGAACAGTTTCCGGCCGAGCGCCACCTTTCTCCGATCGAGATCGGGCACGGCAAGCGGCAGCGGGGAGATCGGCTCGGCCGAACCCGTCAATACCGGCAAACGAGGGGAGCGCGGCGCTGGAGGCTTGTTTTCCGGCCAGAATTCCCATGCGTAAATGCAGGTGATGAGCACTGCGCCGAGCACTATTTTGGTCCACAAGGGCAAAGGTCTTTCCATGCTTCCCATTATCATGCCGGGGCGCAAAGCACGCCCGGATCGTTCTCTCCGCTGGAGGCCATTTTTTCGAGGTTGTCGAGCACGCTCATGCTCGCGTCTTCCATCCGGGAGATGGCCTGGACGCCCCTCTCGTAGTCGCCTGCATAAAAATGGCGGATCGCTTCCTGGCCTGCCTTGTGAACCTGCACATGCGGCGCTTCGATTTCCCTGTACCCGGGGAGCATGGAGAAGCATTCCCTGCCGCCTCCCTCGTAATACCATTTCCCCAGGCGGCAAAGGGTATGGTCGCTGAAATCCTCTGCCTTCTTTTCGGAAAGACCCATGAAAACCTTGTAGATTTCGAATTTGAACACGAGATGGTCGACCTTGGCGAGCTCGACGAAGCTTCTGAGGGCGGAAGCCGCTATGGCGCCTTCCATTCGGTGCGAAAGGGAGAGCAGTTGCTGCATGTGCGCCGTTGCCCTGGTGCCGTCCTGGCTGAAGGCTTCAGACTGCCGGGAAAGCTCTTCCATGCCTGATTTGGTTTCCTGAGTTTCGACCTGGATCGTCGAAACGAGCCCCGAGATTTCCTGGGTGGCATTCGCGGTGCGCTCTGCGAGCTTCCTGACTTCGTCTGCGACGACAGCAAACCCCCTTCCCTGTTCCCCGGCCCTTGCCGCCTCGATCGCGGCATTCAGTGCGAGCAGGTTGGTCTGGTCCGCGATTTCCTTGATCAGGTTGATGATGCCGCCGATCTGCGTGGCGCGCTCGTTCAGGCTTTCCACCTTGACAGCCGACGTTTGGGAATCCCTGGCAAGCCGCTGCAAATTGCTTGAAATGCTCTCGATCGATCCGCGGCTCTGGGCGGAAACGCTCGCGGCTTCGATCGCATTCTTTTTTTCCTCTGCCATGGTGTTCGCCAGGATGGACAGGCTTTGCTGCGTCTCCGAAAAAGAGCGCCCGAAAACCTGCATGTTGCGCGTGAGTGAGGAATGCATGGCGTTTTGCTTCCTGCACTGCTCCAGGCTTTCGGAGAGCGACTTTTTTTCGGCGTTGAGCGAAGCGAGTTCTTCCCGGAGTTGCCGGGCTTCTTCGGCGAGCTGGGTGTTTTTCGTGGTTGCTTCGGAATTTTGATTTTTTTTGCTGAAGAACATGGATATCCTCAATTAGATTGCGTCGCTGTCGTTTGCGGCAAGAATACACCAAACATTAGGAAGACGTCTTCAAAAGCACGATTAGCGCACCGCTTCCGCCTTCCCCGGGTTTTGCTTCGGAAAATGCCAGCACTTGCGGAATCTGCACCAGCCAGTTCCTTGTCTTCGATTTCAGGACCGGCTCGCCGTTCGAACCGTGCCCCTTGCCGTGCACGATCCTCACTGCGCGCATGCCTCCGGCTCTCGCCGAATCCAGAAAAATGACGAGCCGGCCCCTGGCCTCCACGCTCGTCATGCCGTGCAGGTCGAGCTGGGCCTCTATGGGGAAATGTCCCCTTTTCAATTTCTTGAGGGATTGCGAAAGCCCCGGCCTGCAGAAGGCGGTTTCTTCTTCCGGGAAGGATGCGAAATCGGAAAGGCCGTCGGGCCGGATTTCCCCGGGATCGGCTATCCGTTTTCTGGCCGGAGGTTTTTTCCCGGTCTCGGCGCGCGGCTCGAATTTCAGGGGAGTCGCGCCGTCCATCGCGTGCAGGAAAAGATCCCGATCCTTCATTGCTCGTCGAGATATCTTTCTGCGTCGAGCGCCGCCATGCAACCTGTTCCTGCGCTCGTGATCGCCTGGCGGTAGATATGGTCCTGCACGTCTCCGGCAGCGAAAACGCCGGGAATGCTGGTTGCCGTGGCGTTGCCTTCGTTGCCGCCGCGGGTGACGATATAGCCGTTCTTCATTTCGAGCTGGCCCTGGAAGATTTCGGTATTGGGCCTGTGACCGATGGCGATGAATACGCCGTGCAGCGGAATCTCTTTCGCAGCGCCGTCTGCCGTGTTCTTTATCCTGACCCCGGTGACGCCCGAATTATCCCCGAGCACTTCGTCGAGGACGTGATTCAATTCGAGAGAAATGTTGCCGGTGCGCGTTTTTTCCATCAATTTGTCGATCAGGATTTTCTCGGACCTGAACTTGTCCCTGCGGTGGATCAGGGTGACATGTCTTGCGATGTTGGAAAGGTAAAGCGCTTCCTCGACAGCGGTGTTTCCCCCGCCCACCACGCAGACGTCCTGGCCCCTGTAGAAGAAGCCGTCGCAGGTGGCGCATGCGGAAACGCCCTTGCCCATGAAATGCTGTTCGGAGGGAAGCCCGAGATACATGGCGGATGCTCCGGTTGCGATGATGAGCGCATCGCAGGTATAGGTCCCTGAGTCCCCGACGAGTTCGATCGGTTTTTTGGAAAGGTGAGCGGTATGGATATGGTCGAAGACGATCTCGGTTTCGAAGCGCTCGGCATGCTTGTGGAAGCGCTCCATGAGTTCCGGCCCCTGAACGCCCATGACGTCTGCAGGCCAGTTGTCCACCTCGGTAGTGGTGGTCAGTTGCCCCCCCTGGGCAAGCCCGGTGACGAGGACGGGGTTGAGGTTCGCCCTTGCCGCATAAATCGCGGCAGTATAGCCTGCCGGGCCCGAGCCGAGTATCAGCAGGCGGCAGTGTTTTGCAGTCGAGTTCATCGCAATTCTCTTCGGTCGTTTAAATGGGGGAATCTAAAGCAATGGCGACTTTTTGTCGAGACGCTTTGCGAGGGGAGAACTGGGATATAATGAACCTTTCGATATCATTGCTGCCGACATGGCGAACAAATCGAACCCGATGCCTCCCAAAATAGCCGCGCTGTTGCGGGAATCCTGGTGGCTGGTGCTGGTCGCCGCCGCGATTTTCCTGGTACTGGTTCTCTACACTTACGACCCGCAGGACCCGGGCTGGTCCCATACCGCGACCCATCCCGCCGTCAGGAATGCGGGCGGGTATGTCGGCGCGATTCTCGCCGACATACTGCTTTACGTTTTCGGGGTCTCCGCCTACTGGGGCGTGGTGTTTCTGCTCTATGCGATAGGGTGGGGGTACAAGCGCATCGACCAGGTCGCTCTCCTCGACGGCAGGTCGTTCCTGGTTTCGCTGGTCGGATTTCTCGCGCTGCTTCTTTCCAGCTCTTCGCTCGAAGCGCTGCGTTTTCATTCCATCAGGGCGGCTCTGCCGCTCACGCCCGGAGGGGCGATAGGCGAAATGCTGAGCGCAATGCTTGTCAGGACCTTCGGCTTCACCGGGGCGACGCTGCTGCTGCTGCTGCTGATAGCCGTGGGATTCAGCCTTTTTTCCGGGTTTTCCTGGCTCGCCTTCGTGGAATGGCTGGGAGGCGCACTCGAAGACGGTTGTTTCTTCGCGTTGAGAAGCTGGGAAAATTGGCAGGACAGGCGTGCCGGTGCGGTTGCGCTTTCCGAAAGGAAGGAATACGTGGAAATCGAGAAGAAGCGGATCGATACGCACCAGCCGCTCAAGATCGAGCATGTCCCGGTCGAGATACCCAAATCCGCCAGGGTCGAACTCGAAAAGCAGTCCCCGCTTTTCGACGAGCTTCCCGATTCCGACCTGCCGCCCCTGCATCTTCTCGATCAGCCCCCCAGGGATGTTCCGGTTCTCTCTCCCGAGACGCTCGAATACATATCGAGGCTCATCGAGCGGAAGCTGATCGACTTCGGGGTCGAGGTGAAAGTCATCGCCGCCTACCCGGGGCCCGTGATCACCCGCTACGAGGTCGAGCCTGCGGTCGGGGTGAAGGGGAGCCAGATCGTGAATCTGGTGAAGGATCTGGCCCGCGCGCTTTCCGTACTCAGCATCAGGGTCGTGGAAACCATTCCTGGCAAGGCCTACATGGGGCTCGAAATTCCGAATCCCAAGCGCCAGGTCGTCTGCCTTTCCGAGATACTGAGTTCCAAAATTTACGCCGACACGGCATCCCCCCTTTCGATTGCGATGGGCAAGGACATTTCGGGAAAACCGGTGGTCGCCGATCTTGCCAAGATGCCGCATGTGCTGGTTGCCGGAACGACGGGCTCGGGGAAGTCGGTCGCGATCAATGCGATGATCCTGAGCCTCATCTACAAGGCGACCCCGCAGGAGGTGAGGCTGATCCTGGTCGACCCGAAGATGCTTGAGCTTTCCGTTTACGAGGGCATTCCCCATCTGCTCTCCCCCGTGGTGACCGACATGAAGCAGGCGGCTTCCGCCCTCAACTGGTGCGTCGGGGAGATGGAAAAACGCTACAGGCTGATGGCATCCCTCGGGGTGAGGAATCTTTCAGGCTACAACCACAAGATATTGGAGGCGAGGCGGGCAGGGGAGCCGCTCACCAATCCCTTTTCGCTCACGCCCGAATCCCCCGAGCAGCTGGAAACCATGCCGATGATCGTCGTGATCATAGACGAGCTCGCCGACCTCATGATGGTGGTGGGCAAGAAGGTGGAAGAGCTCATCGCGAGGCTCGCGCAGAAGGCGCGCGCATCCGGCATCCATCTGATCCTCGCGACCCAGCGCCCTTCGGTCGATGTCATCACCGGCCTCATCAAGGCCAATATCCCGACCAGGGTCGCATTCCAGGTTTCCAGCAAGATCGATTCCAGGACCATACTCGACCAGATGGGGGCGGAGACCCTGCTCGGCCAGGGCGACATGCTCTACCTTCCTCCCGGCACGGGCTATCCCCAGCGGGTGCACGGCGCCTTCGTCTCGGACCAGGAAGTGCATCGCGTGGTCGACTATCTGAAGTCGCACGGCGAGCCGAATTACGTCGAGGGGATACTGGAGTCTCCCGAGGAAGGGGAGGAAATCGAGGCCGGGGGGGACATGGAATCCGATCCTCTCTACGACGAAGCGGTGGGCATCGTGATGAAGACCAGGCGGGCATCCATTTCCATGGTGCAGCGGCATCTCAGGATAGGTTACAACAGGGCTGCCCGCCTCATCGAGCAGATGGAGAAGGCGGGACTGGTGTCTTCCATGCAAAGCAACGGCAACCGGGATGTCCTGGTGCCTTCCAGGGGCGGTGAATGATCAGGATAGTGGTGTTGTTGGGGCTGCTTCTTTCGTTGGATGCCGAAGCTTCGGCCATCGAGAAGCTGAAGGACTTCGTCAGCCGCTCGCATGCCTTGCGCGCGCATTTCGTACAGTCGGTCTACAACAGCAAGATGGACCGGACCCAGGAAGCCGAAGGCGAGATGATGTTCTCCCGTCCCGGCAAATTCAGGTGGACCTACGTGAAACCCTATGCCCAGGTGATCGTCGGGGACGGGAAAAAGCTTTGGGCCTACGACGAGGACCTGGAGCAGGTGACGGTCAGGAGGCTCGATGAAGCGATAGGCAGCAGCCCTGCTGCGCTCCTCGCAGGGAACAACGAAATCGAGAAGGGCTTCATGCTTTCCGAGGGAGGAACGAAGGAAGGCATGGAATGGCTGGATGCCTCCCCCAGGGGCAAGGAAAGCAATTTTCAGAGCATGAAACTGGGGTTTTCCGGAAATCTGCTCGCGGTCATGGTGCTGAAGGATTATTTCGGGCAGGTCACGATCATCCATTTTTCGAAAATGGAAGTGAACCCCGCGATTCCGCCGGGTACCTTCAGATTCACCCCGCCCAAGGGGGTGGATGTCATCGGTGAGTGACCTTTTTCCTGTCGAGCCCTCTCTGCCGCTCGCGGAGGCGCTGAGACCGAAGAGCCTCTCCGAGGTCATCGGGCAGGCGCACCTTTTGGGGGAGGGCAAGCCGTTGAGGCTCGCCTTCGGATCAGGGAAACTGCATTCCATGATTCTGTGGGGGCCTCCGGGAGTCGGCAAGACGACGCTCGCCCGCCTCACCGCCAACGCCTTCGATTGCGAGTTCATCGCGCTTTCCGCAGTGTTCTCCGGCGTCAGGGACATCCGGGCCGCCATGGAAGAGGCGGAGCGGAATCTGGCCCGGGGCCGCAAAACCATTCTTTTCGTGGACGAAATCCACCGCTTCAACAAATCCCAGCAGGACGCCCTGCTTCCCTATGTCGAATCCGGGCTCGTGATCTTCATCGGCGCGACCACGGAAAATCCGTCCTTCGAAGTCAATTCGGCATTGCTGTCGCGCGCCCAGGTTTATGTGTTGAAGTCGCTCTCTGAAGAAGAACTGAAAGCGCTTTTCGATCGGGCGAAGGAAAAGGTATTGTCCCATCTGCAGTTCGACGATGCGGCGGTCGATACCCTGGCGGGCTATGCGGACGGGGATGCGAGACGCCTGCTCAACCTGCTTGAGCAGGTGGAGACGGCGTCCAAGGCTGCGAAGACGGACAGGATCACGGCGGAATTCGTGCAGAATGCGCTCACCCTGAACGCCAGGAGGTTCGACAAGGGAGGGGAGTATTTCTACGATCAGATTTCGGCACTGCACAAATCGGTCAGGGGATCGAACCCCGATGCCTCCCTTTACTGGCTTTGCAGGATGCTGGACGGCGGGGCGGACCCGAAATACCTGGCGAGAAGAATCGTCAGGATGGCCTGGGAAGACATCGGGCTCGCCGATCCCAGGGCGATTCAGATCGCCAACGACGCAGCCGAGACCTACGAGCGGCTGGGCTCCCCCGAAGGGGAACTGGCATTGGGGCAGGCGGTGATTTATCTCGCGGTTGCGGCGAAGAGCAATGCGGGCTACACGGCTTTCAACCGGGCGATGGCTTTCGTGAAAGGGGACAGGAGCCGCGAAGTGCCGGTTCATTTGAGGAACGCGCCGACGAAGCTGATGAAGGAGCTGGGCTACGGGCACGAATACCGCTATGCCCACGACGAGCCGGAAGCCTATGCCGCAGGCGAATCTTATCTGCCCGAAGGGATCAAAGAGCCCGGCTGGTACAGCCCTACCCCGAGGGGAATGGAAGGAAAGATCGCGGAGAAGCTCGCGCACCTGCGGGAACTGGACGAGAGGGCGAAGAAGGGGAAATGATCGCTTTGCCGCATTCAATCCCTGAACGGATTGAACAGCGGGACGGCGAAGCGTTCGAAATCGCGGACGTTTCGGGTGGCGATGGTGAACTGGTGCATGAGTGCAGTGGCTGCAATCATGGCATCCTCGTAAACGGTGTTCGTCTGCCTGTGCATCAGTTTTGCCCAAAGCCGGAATGTTGCGGCATCCATGGGCAATATGTTGTAGGTGGCGGCAACCTGATCGGCCCAGGCTTCTATTTCTGCAGCCTTGAGGGCATCCTGCTCGCGCGTGATTTCGATCCCGGCCTGTATTTCGGCGAGGGTCACGACGCTGAGGTGAAGGTCCTGATCCGGGACGGTTTCGATCCACGAAACCACACCCCCATGAGGTTTTGTCTTGCGGAGCTCCGAGACGATGTTGGTGTCGAGGAGATACATGCTGTTACAGCACTGCCGCCGGGCGGCGCAGCGCCGAACCGCGTTGCGGCAATTCGAGGTCCGCGCGTGCGAAATCGGAAAGCAGCAGCGATTTGAGGGACGGGCGCGCCGCGCTGCTCAATCTTTTCCATTCGCTTATGGGAACGAGAACGGCGGTTTCCGCGCCGCGCCGCGTGACGAGTTGCGGCCCCTCCTTGACGCAGGCATCCAGCAATTCGCTGAAACGGGCTTTGGCATCCTGCACGGGCCAAGTATTCATGACTCACCTCATCAGACTAGATAGATGACTAGTTTAGTATGCGTGGGCTCGATGTGCAAATTTTGGAATGGCATGTCGTTCCTTGAATACCATTGCTTGCATTCGGAACCAGTCAGGCCATTACTGGCGTTCGTTCCGCCTTTCGCGGTTCTTGAATGAAAAAGCGGAGTCTCTCCCGCGGGGCGATACGCCAGATACCGCAAAATAGTGATACCTGATTTTTTGACGGTGCGGGCAAATGGGAT
>JAJZRP010000037.1:15753-21459 GCA_021802655.1 Pseudomonadota bacterium | reverse complement strand
GCCTTCTCTGAACCTGTGGTAATATAAGAGAAAATTACTTTTTTATGGCCATGCTGAGACAGCGCACCTTGAGGAACATCGTCCGTGCCACGGGCATCGGACTGCATACCGGCGAGAAGGTCTACATGACCTTGCGCCCGGCTGCGGTCGATACGGGGATCGTCTTCAGGCGCATCGATCTCGACGATCCGGTACAGATCAAGGCCGATCCCTTCATGGTGCACGACACCCGGCTCTCCACCTGCCTCGAGAAAGACGGCGCGAGGGTTGCGACGATAGAGCACCTGA
This sequence comes from Pseudomonadota bacterium, assembly GCA_021802655.1. GTDB lineage: Bacteria > Pseudomonadota > Gammaproteobacteria > Burkholderiales > JABEVD01 > JABEVD01. Next base: position 21,171 of record JAJZRP010000037.1, on the reverse strand, counting down.
TGTCGGCTTTCGCCGGGATGGGGATAGACAATGCCCATGTCGACCTCACCGCATCCGAAGTGCCGATCATGGACGGCAGCGCCGGCCCCTTCGTTTTCCTGATCCAGTCCGCGGGGATAGAAGAGCAGGCAGCGCCAAAAAAATTCATCAGGATCAGGAAAACTGTCCAGGTGGGGAGCGAAAAAAGCTGGGTGCGCTTCGATCCCTACAACGGATTCAGGCTCAATTTCACCATCGCCTTCGCCCATCCCGTGGTGGAAGGAACGGACCAGAGCGTGAGCATCGACTTCGGATCGACTTCCTATCTGAAGGAGCTGAGCCGCGCCAGAACCTTCGGTTTCGTCCAGGATGTCGAGAATCTGAGATCCCAGGGGCTGGCGCTGGGCGGAAGCCTGGAGAACGCCATCGTCATGGACGAATTCCGCGTCCTCAACAGCGACGGTTTGCGCTACGACAACGAATTCGTCCGGCACAAGGTGCTGGATGCGATCGGGGACCTCTATCTTCTCGGCCATCCCCTGCTCGGCGCCTTCACCGGATTCCGTTCGGGGCATGCCCTCAACAACCAGCTTCTGCGCGCCCTGCTCGCCGATGCCGAGGCGTGGGAATACGTCTCCTTCGACAATCCCGAGGAGATTCCCTCCTATCTCAAGTATCAGCCCAGGCCGGCCTAGGGGAGCCCGATGCTCGTGCTGAGGCTGATCGCTTTTGCAGTTCTGGTGGCGATCGGCTCATCGCTTTTCGCTTATGCCGTGAAGAAGGACAGGAGATACCTCGATTTCGCCTTCAGGCTGTTCAAATACACGCTGGTCCTGCTGGCGATTTTCGGATTATTTTATGTCGTCGAGCGGGTGCTGCTGGTGGTCTAATTTTTCCAGCAGCGATTCGATCGCGGATTTCAGGGGGGAGTCTTCCAGCGAGTCCGCCAATTCCCGGAAACTTGTCCTGCCCTTCTCTCCCATGACAGGCCTGGGCCGCTTCAGGGGCTTGACCGCAGGTTTGACCCTCGCCGAAATCCTGATGGAATCGATTTCCAGCCCGCGGGACTGGAGTTTCGCGAGGAGACTCCGGGAAAGCTGCCTGAGCTTCAGGGCGATGCTGCCGTTGTCGGCGTAGATGTTAAGCCTTCCCTCGCTCAGCCTGCCGATGCTGCAGTATTTGCCGAGATTTTCAGGGAGCGATGCGCGGACGATCTTCTCGACGGCCAGGGATTTCTCGGCCTCGACCATCAATGCCTCGTGTTCGGAACGTCCCAGGTAGAAATCGAGTTTGTTTGCAAATATCATGCCGCTGTTGTGGTAGAATCGGAAACCCTATTGTAAACCTACCTTAGCAACTCATCCATGATTTCCAGCCTGCTTAAAAACATATTCGGAAGCCGCAACGACAGGCTGATCAAGCAATACACGCAGAAGGTTCGGGAAATCAACGCGCTGGAGCCGCAATTCGCCGCGCTTTCCGACGCCGAGCTGAAAGGCAAAACCGACATTTTCAGGGAGCGCTTCAACAAGGGGGAATCGCTCGATTCGCTGCTTCCGGAGGCTTTCGCCGTGGTGAGGGAAGCGGGCAAAAGGGTGCTCGGCATGCGCCATTTCGACGTCCAGCTGATCGGCGGCATGGTGCTGCATCAGGGCAAGATTGCGGAAATGAGGACGGGGGAGGGCAAGACCCTGGTCGCGACATTGCCGTCCTATCTCAATGCGCTCTCCGGGCGCGGCGTGCATGTGGTGACGGTCAACGATTACCTCGCCGAGCGCGATGCCGGCTGGATGGGCAGGATACACGAATTCCTCGGGCTTTCCGTGGGCGTGATCCTCTCCCGGATGGACCATGACGACAAGCAGGCAGCCTATGCCGCCGACATCACCTACGGCACGAACAACGAATTCGGTTTCGATTACCTGCGCGACAACATGGTATCGAGCCCTTCGGAGAAGGTGCAGCGCACCCTCAATTATTCCATCGTCGACGAAGTGGACTCGATCCTGATCGACGAGGCGAGAACGCCCCTGATCATTTCCGGGCAGGCCGAGGACAACATCGACCTCTATTACAGGATCAACGATCTCGCGCCGAAACTCAGGCGCCAGGAGACCGAGGAAGGACCGGGGGATTATTCGGTCGACGAGAAGGCGCACCAGGTGCTGCTTTCGGAAGAAGGGCACGAGCATGCGGAGAAGCTGCTTGCCCAGGCGGGATTGCTCCCTCCCGGCACCAGCCTTTACGATTCGGCGAACATCACCCTGATCCACCACCTTTATGCGGCATTGCGCGCCCATTCGCTCTACTTCAAGGACCAGCATTACGTGGTACAGGAAGGCGAAGTCGTGATCGTCGACGAATTCACCGGACGCCTGATGTCCGGACGACGCTGGTCAGACGGCCTGCACCAGGCGGTGGAGGCCAAGGAAGGGGTCGCTATCCAGAAGGAGAACCAGACCCTCGCCTCGATCACCTTCCAGAATTATTTCAGGATGTACGGGAAGCTCGCCGGCATGACCGGAACGGCCGACACGGAAGCATTCGAATTCCAGCAGATCTACGGCCTTGAAACCGTGATCATTCCCACGCACAGGCCGATGCAGCGCAAAGACATGCTCGACCAGGTTTACAGGACGGCGAAGGAAAGATATCAGGCCGTCATCAACGACATCAGGGATTGCTACGAGCGCGGGCAGCCCGTTCTCGTCGGTACGACTTCGATCGAAAATTCCGAATTGCTTTCCGCCCTGCTCAAGAAGGAGAAGCTTCCCCATCAGGTCCTGAACGCGAAGCACCACGAGCGCGAGGCCGAAATCGTGGCCCAGGCGGGAAGAGCGAAGATGGTGACGATCGCCACCAACATGGCGGGCCGCGGCACCGACATCGTTCTGGGCGGAAGCATAGAAGCCGACATCGATGCGGTCAGGGATGACGAAAAGCTGGACGATGCCGCCAGGGAGAAAAAAATAGCCGATATCAGGGAAGAATGGCTCAAGCGGCATCAGGACGTGCTGGCGAAGGGGGGGCTCCACATCATCGGAACCGAGCGCCACGAATCGAGGCGCGTCGACAATCAGTTGCGCGGCCGCGCGGGACGCCAGGGCGACCCGGGTTCTTCGCGCTTCTACCTTTCCCTGGAAGATCCGCTTCTGAGGATATTCGCCTCCGACAGGGTCTCGGCCATCATGCAGAAGCTCAACATGCCCGAAGGGGAAGCGATCGAGCATCCCTGGGTGACTCGGGCGATAGAGAACGCGCAAAGGAAGGTCGAGGCGAGAAACTTCGACATGAGAAAGCAGCTTCTCGAATACGACGACGTTTCCAACGATCAGCGCAAGGTGATTTACCAGCAGCGCAACGAATTGCTGGACGCCACCGACATCTCGGAGACGGTGAGGGCGATGAGGAACGACGTGCTGAATTCGCTCGTGAGCCAGTACATCGTGCCGCAAAGCATGGAAGAGGAATGGGATGTGCCCGGACTCGAGAAGGCGCTTTCGTCCGAATACCAGATGCAGCTGCCATTGTCGAAATGGCTCAAGGACGAACCGGAACTGCACGAGGAGGCCCTGAGGGAAAGAATCGCTTCCCGCGCCGGGGAAATCTACCAGGACAAGGTCAAGCTCGCCGGGGAAGAACTGATGCGCCATTACGAGCGCGCAGTGATGCTGCAGAGCCTCGACAATCATTGGCGCGAACATCTTGCAGCGCTCGATCACCTGCGCCAGGGCATCCATTTGCGCGGCTATGCCCAGAAGAACCCCAAGCAGGAATACAAGCGCGAGGCTTTCGAGCTTTTCTCCGAAATGCTCGAATCCATCAGAATGGACGTGACGCAGAATCTTCTGACCGTGCAGATCAGGAGCGAGGCGGACGTCGAGGCGGTCGAGGCGCCTGCCGCGCTCGAGAACGTGCGCTACCAGCATGCGGATTACGACGAAGCATTGGCTCCGGGCGAGGGTTCCGGAGAGCACCAGCCTTTCGTCAGGATAGGCGATAAGGTCGGGCGCAACGACCCCTGTCCCTGCGGTTCCGGCAAGAAATACAAGCAGTGCCACGGCAAGCTGGCGTAAGCATCGTTTTCTTTCGCCACGGCGAGAGCGAGGCGAATGCCGAAAAGCGCATCAACGACGACCCGAAGCGGATCGTCAATCTCACCGAACTTGGCAGGCGTCAGGCTTCGATGGTCGAGATGGATTCATTCGACCATGCCTATGCTTCCGAATTTCCGAGGGCGCAGCAGACCGCGAAAATCATCCTGTCAGGAAGCGCGCTTCCCCTCCATGTCGACGCGCGCATCAACGAGCGGAAATCCGGCATGGACGGCAGGCCGGTGCACGAATTCAACGAAGAGATAAGAATCGACCCGGTCAATTTCAGGCCGATTGGAGGGGAGTCGTTTTTCGAGGAAATGGGAAGGCTGAAAAGCTTCCTCGACGACATGGCGAGCCTTCATCCGGGCAAAAAGATCCTTGCAGTGAGCCACGAGAACCCGATACTCGCTGCGCTCGCCCTTTGCGGCATGGACCCGGGGGAAGCTGCCCTGGGGTCGATAGCCAATTGTCAGAAGGTGGAAATCACCTGGCCGAAATCTTGAGCCAGAGCACGATGGAAGCGAGCAGAAAGGTGATTGCATTGGCCGCGATGACGGGAAAGCTTCCTATCACGATGCCGTAGCCCAGCCACAGCGCGACTCCCAAAGTGAACAGCGCGTACATGGGCAGGGAAATTCCCGAAAGGTCGCGCGTTTTCCAGGACTGCCATGCCTGGGGAATAAAGGCCAGGGTGGTGAGGGTCGCTGCAGGATAGCCGATCAGATTGCCGATTTCCATAATGTTCAATCAGTGTGGTCAGGCTGATTGTATCCCTGCCGGGGATTGTCGGCAAACGCGCCATCAGATTCTTCTGTGTATCGGCGGCGATTTCGCCATGCCCGTCAGCATGTTCGTGATCGGCTTGCGGCCTGCCATGCTCTCGGCCAGCAATTCCTGCGCCTCGTCTATCCTGCCGCGATCCACGAGGTAATTGTAATAGGCGGAAATGTCCTGCCAGCAGACCGGATATTGAACGGCTCCCGTTTCCGAGTCGAAGATCGTCACGCCCGTGCCTTCTTTGTCGGGTATGACGTGATAACGGATGTCCATGTATGCCTCGCTAACGTGCTGTTACTCCCGTGTATAAGCAAATTCTGAGCCAAAAACCCTTGCGTAATGAAGTCAATGGCTTGCTGAAAACGGCTTGAATGCACGGCGATTATATGCACGAATCCGGCGCATCTCCGGCGCATTTCGGTGCGCAGGAAGGCGCTTGCATCTGGAATGAGGCAGGTCCATCATCATGAATAATGCCGCTTCGGGGGCAGACGTTATGAGAAATAGGCCCGGCCTCAATTTTTTCAGCCCGAGTCTGTCGGCAAAACTCGCACAGGCCTGTTAG
>JAJZRP010000037.1:0-15653 GCA_021802655.1 Pseudomonadota bacterium | reverse complement strand
TTAGCTTCGCATTAGCCACAATATTTTTTGCCACCGCGCATCCAAAGACCGTTTTCATGCCTCTTAGCCGTCGAGGGATGTCCTCGATAATGCGCGAAAGGAGTCGGAAATGCTTTACGTAAAGAATTTGCCCTGGTGGGAACGGCTGTTGCGTATCGGTGCGGGTGCCGCGCTGGCGGCTTATGCGCTCATCAGCGAGAGCGGCTGGGTAATTGCGGCTGGCGGTGTGGGCATGGCATTGACCGGCATGTTCGGGTTTTGTCCGGCCTGTGCGCTGGCAGGGCGCAGACTGGAAAAGCGGCTCCAGCAAGGCCATAAATAAGCAATGGCCTTCTCGGAACAGCATCATTCCTTACTCGAGACCGCCAGACTGGGCGATACCGCCGCACTCGATAGTTTGCTGAAGGTGTGCCAGCCGGATATTCGTCGCTATGCCTACCGACATTGCCTGATGAGCGACGTGGACGATGCGGTGCAGGAAACGCTGCTGATCGTTGCGCGCAGCTTGCGCTCGCTTCGCATGGCGGCGGCATTCTCAGGCTGGCTATTCCAGATTGTGCGGCGCGAATGCCGCCGCCTGGAGCGGCGCGTGTTCGGCCTTGATTCCTACGATGAGGAGAGGATGGAGAATTGGCTGGCGACGCACTCTGACGAAACAGTCCGGCTTGATCTGGTCGGCGCGCTGGAATCCCTGCCGGACCATTACCGTGAGATTGTTCTGTTGCGGGATTTCCATGAAATGACCATCCGCGAAATCGCAGCGCAGCTAAAGCTCACGACTTCAGCAGCGAAAAGCCGATTGCGCCGGGCGCGGCAATTGGTGCGGGAATATTTGTTGGCGTGAGCCTGGTTCGATATTGAGGTCAGGCTGCCTGATTCCTGAGCAGTTCGAGAATCCCGCTTGTGACCGAACTTGTCTGGGGTTTTCCCTGCGTCTTTAAAAAGGCGTTCAGGGCGGCGAGCGTTCTGCTTCCGATCATGCCGTCTACGGGGCTAATGACGCCGACGGTGGCAGGGGCGCTTGCTGCGGCGAAAGCGCCGGAGAAAGGAAGGAAGAGCATCGGGGCTGCGAAGAATTGTTTCATGGGAACTCCTGCAAGTTCGTTTGATTATTTGTAGCTGCCTTTTTCTCCGATGCAAGGAACACTTGGAATAATCGCAGATTGATCGGGAAGGCGCGATATGGTTTAAAATCGGGTTTTCTCCCAAATAAACGGAAAAACCATGCCGGTCAAGCTCAGGATACCCAAACCAGAAGAACTCCTTCCCGTGGCAGGCGTGAAGCTCGGCACTGCCCGCGCCAACATCAAGAAACCGGGCAGGCGCGACCTGCTCGTCGTCGACCTGGCGGAAGGATCGAGGGTTTCCGGGGTTTTCACGAAAAATCGCTTCTGTGCGGCGCCGGTCCTGCTTTGCAGGGAGCGCCTTAAAGCGGACAGCGCAATCCGCGCGCTTGTGATCAATACGGGTAACGCCAATGCCGGAACGGGCGAGGAAGGACTGAAGCGGGCAAGGCAAACCTGCAGCGAACTCGCCGGCCTGCTGGGTTGCGAAGAGAACCAGATCTTGCCTTTCTCCACCGGCGTCATCCTGGAGCCCCTTCCCGTGGACAGGATCATCGCCGGGCTTCCGCAATGCATTTCGAACCTCCATCCAGGAAACTGGTTCGACGCGGCTGAAGCGATCATGACCACCGACATCCAGCCGAAAGCGCTCTCGAAGGAAATCACGATCGGCGGAAGGAAGGTCAGGATCACCGGCATCGCGAAAGGTTCCGGGATGATCCATCCCGACATGGCGACCATGCTGGGTTTCGTCGCCTTCGATGCAAAAGTATCCCAAAAGCAGCTCGACGAACTCGTAGTGGATGCGGCGAATGCCTCCTTCAACCGGATTACGGTGGACGGGGACACCTCCACCAACGATTCCTTCGTCCTGATCTCTTCCGGAAATTCTCCGGAGATCTCGGGAGAGGCTTTCGAGAAATTGAAGGCTGCGGTGATCGAGGTTTCGGTTTTTCTCGCTCAGGCGATCGTGCGGGACGGTGAGGGAGCGACCAAATTCATGTCGATCCTGGTGGAAAAGGGCAAAGACGAAGCCGAATGCGCAAAAATCGCCTATTCGATCGCCCATTCGCCGCTGGTGAAAACCGCCTTTTTCGCATCCGACCCGAATCTCGGACGGATACTCGCTGCAATCGGCTATGCGGGGGTCGATCTCGACGTGAACAACATCGAAGTTTATCTCGACGACGTGCTGGTCGCTGAAAAGGGCGGACGCGCCGCCTCCTACCGGGAGGAAGACGGGGCAAGGGTCATGAAGCAGGAGGAAATCGCGGTCAGGGTGGTCCTGAACCGGGGGGCGGCCCATACCGTGGTATGGACCTGCGATTTTTCCTACGATTACGTGAAAATCAACGCGGACTACCGTTCGTGAAGGATTTCGATACGGTCCTCGCAAGAGCCGAGAAGCTGCTCGAAAGATTCGAACGGCTTCTCCCCGGTGAGATTGAAACCGACTGGGAAGGGACCGCTTACCGATGGGTCGCGAAAAGGGGACTTGTCAGGGTAATTCATCCCCATGCCATCCAGATGGAAAACCTCAATGGCATAGAGATGCAGAAGCGCCTTGTCGAGGACAATACCCGGCAATTCGTGAAAGGCCATCCCGCGAACAATGTGCTGCTCACGGGCGCGAGGGGAACCGGGAAATCTTCCCTGGTGAAGGCATTGCTCAACCGTTATTCCAGTGAGGGGCTGCGCCTCATCGAGGTCGAGAAGAAGGATCTCGTCGACCTTGCCGATATTGTCGAGAAAATAATGGGGAGGCCTGAGAAATTCGTCCTTTTCTGCGACGACCTGTCCTTCGACCAGGAGGAGGGCGGTTACAGGGAACTGAAGGTGGTGCTGGACGGATCGGTTTCGACCGCGCCCGACAATGTTCTCGTCTATGCGACTTCCAACCGGCGCCATCTGATGCCTGAATTCATGCAGGAAAACCTGGAGACGAGATATCTGGGCGATGAAATCCACCCAGGGGAGACAGTTGAAGAAAAGATTTCGCTTTCGGAGCGTTTCGGCCTGTGGGTTTCCTTCCATCCTTTCGATCAGGGGGAATATCTGAAAATCGTCGACCACTGGCTCGACCACTTCCAGGTGAAGGGGCGGCGCGGGGCGAGGAAAGCGGCCCTGCAATGGGCGCTCAACCGGGGTTCGAGAAGCGGAAGGGTCGCCTGGCAGTTCGCACGGGACTGGGCGGGAAGGGAAGCAGCCAAAGTCTGATTATTTCCAGGCGGCGCTCAGGAGGGCGATGCCGTGTGCGCCGTGCTGCTGTGCGAGAGCAAGATCCTCCCTGGAAAGTCCCCCCAGGGCATAAACGGGGATGGGGCAGTTTTTGACCATCTCCCCGAATCTTTCCCAGCCCATGCCTTCGATCCCCGGGTGGCTCGGGGTGGCGAGTACATGCCCCATGACCGCGAAATCGAGGCCCAGGGATACCGCCTTGTCCAGTTCCCTTGCATTGTGAACGGAAGCGCCGCACCAGTCGAAGTCGGGTTTCACGGAAAGATGCATGAGCTGATTCGAGGAAAGGTGAATCCCGTGCGCCTTGATCTGGTAGGCGAGTTCGACATCCGAATTGATCGTCACTTTCGCATCCCTTGCCAGGGCCATGACTTCCAGTGCGAAGCGCTTCAATGCATCGCGGTCCATTTCCTTTTCCCTGACCTGGATGAATTCCACCCCTTTTCCCAGAGCGGTCCTCATTTTGTCGAGCTGCAGTTCGACCCCGAGTTTGGCTGCATTCGTGACCGCGTAAACCGGCGGCAGCCGAAGTGACCTCAAAATCGGCTCGTTCGCGGGGAGCAGCGGGGAAACCTTGACCTCGTTGGGGTTCTGCCAGGAAAGTTCCTGATTTTCCAATCCTTCCGGTTCTCCGTCCCAGCCCGTCACCTTGAAGAAATTGAGCTTCACCGTCGCATGGGAATAATGGAAGACTCTTGAAATCCAGGGATGGAGATGGCGGGGATTTATGCCGATCTCCTCCTTCAGCTCGCGTTTCAATGCATCCACGGCCGACTCCCCCGCCTCGATCTTTCCTCCCGGGAATTCCCAGTATCCCGGATAGGGTTTTCCTTCCGGTCTTTTGCCGAGCAGGATATCGCCGTTTTCGGAAAGGATGATGCCGGCAGCGACTTCAACCATGATCTTCCTCCTTTTGCTGCTCGGGTATGCGGTATTGTTCCGTGGCCCATTGTCCCAGGTCGACCAGTTTGCAGCGCTCTGAGCAGAAGGGGCGGTAGGGGTTGTTCGGCTCCCATTCCGACTCCTTCCCGCATTGTGGGCAGGCGACGATCATGATTACAGGTTGTAAAAACTCAGTTTGAACTCGACGTCGTTTTCGCAGACTTTCGGTCTTTGCTGGATTTCTGCAGTGACGAAGCGGATATTGAGCGCATACTTGTTCGCGCTGATTTCAGGAACATAGGGCAGGCCCTTGTCCAGGCTCACGGAGAGCATCTGCGCCGTCCTGCCCGCCAGGATCTGCTGGAAGCAGCCGTTTTGCGCGACATAGCGCAATGTTCTGCCGCTCTCCCTCAGTATCCTGAGCACGATGCCGATGCTGGCTTCTATGGGGGAAAGGGGATCGAGCCAGAATTTCATGTCGCGCTTTCTTTTATCAGGATCCTGATTGAGCCAGTAATGGTAGGAGGGCAGATCGAACTCGCAGGCTCCTCCGGGAATTCCCGTGCGCTGCTTGATGTTCATCAGCCATTCGTTGTCCTTGAGGTGCTGGCCGATCTTTCCCGGCATGGCAAACAATCCGGAACTCGCCTTTTCGATCTCTTCAAGCACTTCCTCCAGGGCATCCTCGGATACCGCGGGGTTGCTTTTGAGCGTGGATAGCGCCTGTTTCTGCCTTTCCAGTTCCTGCATCAGGTCGGTCTTGAGGTCGGCCCGGCTCGATACATCGATGATTTCGAACAGGGTGGAGAGTGCGGCATGGTGGGCCAAGGCATCGTCCTGGGCCATGAAGAAATTCACCCGGTCGCACAGATCCTCCAGCCTCAGGAGAGTGCGGGTCCGCTCGTTGATGGGGTATTCATAACTGATCACAGGAGGCGAGCCGGCGACATGGGAACGATTCGACAATTTTGAACGATTAGGATGGATTTTTCAAATATTCCGTCAGATATTTACGGTGCAGCTTGGCAACTGCCATTTCGAGCGCCTTGGGACTGCCTTCGTTGGTCACGATGTCGTTTGCACCCGCCAGGCGCACCGGTCTTGCGACCTGGTTTCTCATGATGGACAGAACTTCATCGCGAGTCAGATTGCTTCTTGCCGTGGTCCTGGCAATTTGCAGGGCTTCGCTGCAGTCGATGACGAGAATTCTGTCTGCCAGATCGCCGTAATGATTGGTTTCAAAAAGGAGCGGGACGACGATTACGTAGTAGGGGGATTTGATTGAAGCGATCCTTTTTTCGGCTTCCTTTCGTATCAGGGGGTGGAGTATGGCTTCGAGCTTTTTCCTGGAGGGTTCGTCGGAAAACACGAGCTTGCGCATTTTTTCCCGATTCAGGCTGCCATCCTCGACATAGTCTTCACCGAAGACTTCGAGGATTTTGCCGATGGCGGGGCCGTTTCTTGCGGTGAGTTCGCGGGAAATTTCGTCTGTGTCGATGATGTCGATACCGAATTTTCCGAAAATCGAGGAGACGATGCTTTTTCCTGAGCCGATGCCGCCCGTCAGGGCGATGCCGAATGGCCTAGCCAAGGTAAAGCCTTGCGATTTCGCGCCCCCAGAAAAGGGCGATCAATCCCCCTCCGGCGAGATAGGGGCCGAAAGGAATCGGTGTGCCGCGCCCCTGTTTTGCGAGAACGATCAGGGCAATCCCGGATATTGCGCCGACCACCGAAGACAGGAGGATGACGAGCGGAAGCTGGGCTGCTCCGAGCCATGCCCCGATTGCGGCAAGCAGCTTGAAATCGCCATAGCCCATGCCTTCCTTTTTCGTGGCGATTTTGAAAAGCCAGTAGATGCTCCACAAGGAAAGATAACCGAAAGCCGCACCCAGTACTGCGGATGCGAGGCTGGTGAATCCCCCTTCGAGATTGAAGAGGAGCCCCGCCCAGAGCAGGGGGAGCGTGATCGAATCGGGAAGAAGCTGCGTGTCGATGTCGATGAAGGTGAGCGCGACCATCGACCAGATGACGAGGAAGGCGCCGAAAGCTGCCATGCCGAAACCGAAATGCCAGGCGGCGAAGCCGCTCATTATCCCTGTTGCGGCTTCGACGAGAGCGGTACGGGGCAAAATCCTGCTCCCGCAATGTCTGCACTTGCCTCTCAGGAACAGGTAGCTCAATACCGGAATGTTTTCGATCGAACTGATGGCATGTCCGCAGGAATCGCATCTCGACCGAGGGAAGACCAGGTTGAAAGGCGGTCTTTTTTCGGGAGATTTCCCCGCCAGTTCGGCGCATTGATCCTTCCAGTCGTTTTCCATCATTTTCGGCAGGCGGCAGATCACGACATTGAGGAAGCTCCCCACCATCAACCCGACGATGGTGCTGACTGCGGAAAAAAGCGATAAGGAGGATTCCAGTGCCAGGACCAGCGAATCCATCTATACCACCTGCCCCATCTTGAATATGGGCAGATACATGGCGATCACGAGTCCCCCGATCAGTGTGCCGAGAACCACCATGATGATGGGTTCCATCAGGCTGGAGAGGGCATCGACGGCATCGTCGACTTCAGCCTCATAGAAATCGGCGACTTTCGAGAGCATGCTGTCCAGCGCGCCGGATTCTTCGCCGATGGCGACCATCTGCAGCACCATGTTCGGGAAGACGCCGCTATTTTGCATCGCGTTGGTGAGGCTCGTGCCGCTGCTGACCTCGATCTGGATTTTTTTGGTGGCTTCGGCGTAAACATGATTCCCCGCGGCGCCTGCCACGGAATCGAGCGATTCGACCAGCGGCACGCCTGCTGCGAACATCGTGGAAAGAGTGCGGGTCCAGCGCGCTATCGAAGATTTTCGGATGAGCTCTCCGAAGACCGGGACCTTCAGCAGCATCCTGTCCATGGTTTGCTGCATCTTGATGGAGCGCTTCCAGGTATAGAAAAAGGAATAGATCCCTGCGCCCAGGCTGCCGAATATTGCCCACCAGTATGCGACGAAGAAGTCGGATATTTTCATGACGATGAGCGTCGGGGCAGGAAGATCCGCTCCGAAACTGGAAAACAGCTTCTTGAAGGCGGGGATCACGAAGATCATGATGATCGCCGTGATGAGGAAGGCGACCACGATAATGGCAGCCGGATAGAACAGGGCCGACTTGATCTTGCTCTTGATCGCGAGGATTTTTTCCTTGTAGGTGGCAAGACGGTCCAGCAGGCTTTCCAGTATGCCCGCCTGTTCTCCTGCGCCGATCAGGTTGCAGAAGAGACCGTCGAAATAAAGGGGATACTTGCGGAAAGCCTGGCTCAAACTGCTTCCGGTTTCGACATCCGCCTTGACGTTCATCAGGAGCCTGGTCACTGCAGGATTGCTGTGTCCCTTGCCGACGATATCGAAGGACTGAAGCAAAGGGACGCCGGCCTTCATCATGGTGGCGAGTTGCCTGGTGAAAAGCGCGATGTCCTTTTCCGTGATTTTCTTTTGCCTTGCCGAGCGCTGTTTCTGGATCTTCGAGACGATGATGCCCTGGCGGCGCAATGTGGCATGGGCCATGGCCTCGCCCTTTGCGCGAATTTCCCCCTTCATCTGCTTTCCGGTCTTGTCCCGCCCTTCCCAGAGAAAGGAAAATTCCTTGTCCTCTTTCTTGACTGTCGCCATGATTCCCTCTTGCAGCTTACCTGTTTGTGATGGCCTCGATTTCTTCGAGCGAAGTCAGCCCCTGCCTGACTTTCAGCAGGCCGGACTGGCGCAGGTCAAGTATGCCTTCGCGCTTCGCCTGATCCGCAATTTCGCTGGATGAGCCCTGATTCAGGATGATACGCGACATTTCCTCGGAAATGGGCATGACCTGGTAAATGCCGACCCTGCCCTTGTAGCCGCGTCCCTGGCAAAGGTCGCATCCGACCGGGCCGTAGGGATGCCACGAGCCGTCCAGTTCTTCCGGAACAAAGCCGGCATCGAGCAGGGCCTCCTTCGGGATGTCCTTCTTCTTCTTGCACTTGCAAAGGCGGCGGGCCAGCCTTTGCGCGGTGATCAGGATTACCGAGCTCGCTATGTTGAAGGGCGCCATGCCCATGTTCTGCAGGCGGATCAATGTCGATGGGGCGTCGTTGGTATGCAGGGTGGATAAAACCAGATGGCCGGTCTGGGCAGCCTTGACGGCGATGTCTGCGGTTTCAATATCCCGGATTTCGCCGACCATCAGCACGTCGGGATCCTGGCGCAGAAAAGCCTTCAGGGCGACGGCAAAATTCAGCCCCGCCTTTTCGTTGATGTTGACCTGGTTCACTCCGGGCAGGTTGATTTCCGCAGGGTCTTCCGCCGTTGAAATATTGATGCCGGGCTCGTTCAATATGTTGAGGCAGGTATACAGGGATACGGTTTTGCCGCTTCCCGTGGGGCCTGTGACGAGAATCATGCCGTAAGGCCGCCTGATGGCGTCCAGCAATACCGCCTTTTGTTCCGGTTCGTAGCCCAGCGCATCGATGCCGAGCTTGGCGCTCGATGGGTCCAGGATGCGCATGACGATCTTTTCGCCGAACAATGTCGGCAGCGTGCTGATCCGGAAATCGATGGCGTGCGATTCGGAGAGTGCAAGCTTCAGCCTGCCGTCCTGGGGAACCCTTCTTTCCGAAATGTCGAGCCTGGAGATCACTTTCAGGCGGCTCGCCAGTTTTTCCTTGACGAAAAGCGGGGGCTGGGCCATCTCGTAGAGCATGCCGTCGATGCGGTAGCGTATCCTGTAAAACTTCTCGTAAGGTTCGAAATGGATGTCCGATGCTCCGGCGTTGATGGCATCCAGCAGGGTTTTCTGGATGAATTTGACGATCGGCGCATCTTCGATCTCGGCGTTCGAAGTGTCTGGCTGCAGCGTTTTTGCGATTTCGTCGATGAATTCGAGGTTGAGGTCGATTTCTTCTTCGGCGAGCTTGTTGAAAGTTTCCGGGGAGGCTTCGGATGCCTTCTGGATGAAGGCCCCGAGCTTGTCGTCTTCGACGATCACGGGTTCTATGGCCAGCCCTGTCTTGAACTTGATTTCGTCCAGACCCTGGAGATTCTCCGGGTTGGATGTCGCGACGAAAAGCCTGTTCCCTCTCTTAAAGAGGGCGGCCACCCGGTGCTTCTGCATCAGTTTGGCGTCGATGAGCGAAGCGGGGAGGGTTTCCGGGGCAACGCTGTCGAGATCGAGGAGCGGGAAGCCGAAGGTCTGGGAAGAGAACATCGCAATTTCCCTCGAATCGATCCGTTTGCTCTTGAGCAGTTCGGCAACGAAGCTGCTTCCCGCGGATGCGGCGAGTTCGAAGGCCCTGGCATCGCTTTCGGAAAGCTTGTTCTGCTGCACCAGCGCTCTGGCGAGGCTGCTATTTAGCTGGGTTGCCACCTGTTCTCGATTCCTTCCTGTAATTTTCGATCATTTGCCCAATTTGGGGAAGATACGCGCCATTTTGACAAATCGGCCCTGGGTTTGCACGATTTCCATGGGGTAGTCGGCAATTTTCAGGCTCGTCCCGGATTCGGGAATATCCTCGAAATATTCCAGAATCAGGCCGTTCAGGGTTTTCGGACCATCCAGCGGCAGGGAGAGTCCGAGCTTGCGGTTGAGTTCGCGCAGCAGGCTGCTGCCCTCGACGAGAAAACTGCCGTCCTCGAATTTCTGGTACATCCCGGTTTGCATCGGAGAATGCGCATTGAATTCGCCCAGTATTTCTTCGATGATGTCCTCGAGCGCAACGAGTCCCTTGAGTTCACCGTATTCGTCCACGACGATTCCTATCCTGCGCCTGTTTTCCTTGAAATGCTGAAGCTGCGAGAAGAGGGGGGTGCCTTCCGGAACGAAATAGGGCTCTCGCAAAATCTGGGACAGACTTTCTGCATTGATTTCTTCCAGATTGGCAAGGGCCTTGCGCACGTCGAGTATGCCGACGACATTGTCGAGACTTTCCCTGTAGATGAGGAGTCTTGCATGGTAGGCAGTCGAGAGTTGTTCGCGCATCGCCTCGGGAGGGGAGGCGATGTCGATCGCTTCGATCTGGTTTCTGGGAATCATGACGTCGTCGACGGTGATCGCTTCGAGATCGAACAGGTTGAGCAGGATGCTCTGGTGTCCCTTGGGAATGAAATGGCTCTCCTCCAGGACGAGCACCCTCAATTCCTCCATGCTGAGCTGGTGCGTCGTGCCCGGAGCCAATGTCTTGATTCGCAATATCCAGAGCAGGGATCGAACGAACAGGTTGACGAACCAGACGACGGGCTTTGCGAGCTTCAGGAGCGGGGAAAGCACAAAACTCGCCGGAAAGGCGATTTTGTCCGGGTAGGATGCCCCGATGATTTTCGGCGTGATTTCGCTGAATACGAGCAGCAGAAAAGTCAGTACCAGTGCGCCCAGCGTGATCGCCCATTCGCTGCTGCCGAGCAGTTTGATGGTGATGATGGTGACGAGGGATGCTGCTGCTGCATTGACCAGGCTGCTGCCCAGAAGCACTACGCTCAGCAGCCTGTCCACCTGCTGCAGGAGCTGGCTGGTCAGCTTTGCGCCGCGATGGCCCGTTTGTGCAAGATGCTTCAACCGGTAACGGTTGATGGCCATCATGCTGGTTTCGGAAATGGAGAAAAATGCGGAAAGAACGATGAAAACGACGAGAGAGAGGAACAGCGTCGTCAGCGAGATGTCTTCCATTACCGCTTGAGAATCACTTCCAGGACGAATTTGCTGCCGATGTAGGCGAGCAGCAGCAGGATGAATCCGGTCATCGTCGATCGCACCGCGATTCTGCCGCGCCAGCCGTAAAAGTGGCGTCCCCCGAGGAGCACTGCGAAAATCGCCCAGGAAACGAAGGCGAATACCGTCTTGTGGTTGAGTTCCAGGGGCTTGCCGAAAAGCTCTTCCGAATAGAAAGCTCCCGAAAAGAGCGTCAGCGTGAGCAGGATGAATCCTGCGCCTATGACGCGGAAAAGCAGGGTTTCCATGGTGAGCAAAGGCGGCATGTTTTTGAGCAGCGTCGGCATTCCGCTATGCAGCCTTTTTTCGATGAAGTCCATCAGCAGCGCCTGCAGAGCTGCGATCGAGAACAGGCTGTAGGCGAGCAGTCCGATCATGAGGTGGATTTTGAAGGCGAACATGTTGGCATTCACCAGAAAATGCGGCGAAGGGAAGAGGCCGGGAAGCAGTACGCAGATCGCCGCCATGGCGGCAATGGGAGCCTGAAGGGCTTTCAGGTTGTGGAAGAAGCTGCCGATCCAGTGGAGGCCGACGATGAGCCAAACGATGGTGGAAATGGAGTTTCCCAGGCCGAAATTGAGCCCTTCGCTGGTTTCGATGAAAAGATTGCTGTAGAGGGCATAACCGTGGAGCAGGAAAGCCGGCACTATCGCATAACGTGTCCAGTTTTTCTCGAATTCGCGCACACAAAACTGCAGTACTGCGACGAGAGCGTAAAGCAGGGCGGGAACCAGGTAAATTAAAAAGCTCGGCATTTTATTGTAGACTAGCAAAACAGCTTAAAGTGTACACCATCTCATGCCGTATGGCATTACTCGGGAATCAATGACATGCTAGACAATCTGACAGCACGGCTCTCCGGCGTGATCAAAACGCTGCGGGGGCAGGCGAGGCTTTCGGAAGCCAATATCCAGGATGCGCTGCGCGAAGTCAGGATGGCGCTGCTGGAAGCCGATGTGGCCCTTCCGGTGGTCAGGGAACTGATCGATGAGATCCGGAAAAAGGCGGTAGGGCAGGAAGTGCTGGGGAGCCTGACGCCCGGGCAGGCTTTTGTCGGCGTGGTGCATCAGGAGTTGGCGCGCCTGATGGGCGAGCGCAATGCGGCCCTCGATCTCGCCGCTGTTCCCCCCGCCGTGATCCTGATGGCGGGGCTTCAGGGCGCGGGCAAGACCACGACGGCAGGCAAGCTGGCGAAATGGATACATGAGAACCTGAAGAAAAAGGTGCTCGTGGCAAGTTGCGACGTCTATCGCCCCGCGGCGATCGAGCAGTTGAAAACCATCGCGAATCAACTGGGCACGGACTTCTTCGAATCGAGCTCGCAAAAGCCGCTCGATATCGCCATGGGCGCCCTCGATTACGGGCGTCGGCATTATTTCGACGTCCTGATCGTCGATACCGCGGGAAGGCTTGCCGTGGACGATGCCATGATGAAGGAGATCGAAGCGCTTCATGCCGGACTGAATCCGGTCGAAACGCTGTTCGTGGTGGATGCGATGCAGGGTCAGGATGCGGTGAACACGGCGCGCGCCTTTTCCGAAACGCTTCCGCTCACCGGGGTGATTCTCACCAAGCTCGACGGCGATGCACGGGGCGGCGCAGCGCTCTCGGTGAGGCATGTTACCGGCAAGCCGATCAAGTTCGTCGGCGTCGGGGAGAAGCTCGCCGGGCTCGAGGTTTTTCATCCGGAGCGCATGGCCTCCCGGATACTCGGCATGGGAGACGTGCTTTCCCTGATCGAGGAAGCGAGCCGGGGGGTTGACCGGGAAGAGGCGAGGAAGCTTGCGCAGAAGGTGAAATCCGGAAAGGGGTTCGATCTCGAGGATTTCAAGGCGCAAATGCAGCAGATGAAAAAGATGGGCGGAATGAATGCGCTCATGGACAAACTGCCGGCCCAGTTCACCCAGGCGGCCCAAGGCGTTCAAATGGACGACAAGGTGATCTCCAGGATAGAGGGCATCATCAATTCCATGACCCGGGGGGAGCGCGCCAAGCCCGAGATCATCAAGGCCTCCAGGAAGCGCAGGATCGCTGCAGGCGCGGGCGTTTCCGTGCAGGAAGTCAACCGGCTGCTCTCCCAGTTCGAGCAGACCCAGAAAATGATGAAGATGGTTTCCAAGGGCGGCATGGCGAAAATGCTGCGGGGAATGAAAGGCATGCTGCCGGGTTTGCGCTGATTTTTCAGGAATCGCTTGCGGAGCAGGCCTTTTCTGTCGTAGAATTTCGCTCTTTTAGTTTTTTCCGGATAGGTTAGCGATGGTTATCGTAAGGCTCGCTCGGGGCGGCGCCAGGAAGCGCCCCTTTTTCAATCTGGTGGTTGCCGATTCGCGCAGCACGCGTGACGGCCGCTTTATCGAACGCGTCGGGTTTTACAATCCGGTCGCGGCCGAGGGACAGGAAGGCCTGCGCATCCAGATGGACAGAATCAAATATTGGCAGGACCACGGCGCGCAATTGAGCGACGCGGTTTCCAAGCTGGTCAAGCGTTTCGGTGCCGCAGCCTGAAGAAATGGTTGTGATGGGGCAGGTGGTTGCCCCCTATGGAATCAAGGGATGGATCAAGGTCCGCTCTTTCACGGAAGCGCTGGACAGTCTGCTCGATTTCCCGGTCTGGTGGCTGGGAAAAGAGGGCAACTGGCGCGAGAGCCGCGTGATCGAGGCTTCCGTGCATGGCAAGACGATCGTGGCGAGCATCGAAGCCAGTCCCGATCGCAATGCCGCCGAGAGATTGAAGGGGTTGCAGATCGCAGTGCCGAGGAGCAGCCTGCCGGATGCGGAAGAAGGCGAATATTACTGGCTCGATCTGATCGGGCTCAGGGTGTTCAACCTCGAAGGAGTCGAACTGGGCGTGGTCGACGACATCATCGAGACGGGCGCGAACGACGTCCTGCAAGTGAAGGGAGAGAAAGTGCATCTGATTCCCTTCGTTTCGAAGTTCGTTCATGATGTGGACAGGAAAAACGGATTGATTCGCGCCGACTGGGGCGCGGATTACTGAAGTGCGGATAGAAGTCGTCACGCTCTTCCCGGAAATGGTCGATGCCTTTTCCCGCTTCGGCGTGACCGGCAGGGCGAGGGAAAACGGGATATACGAGCTGGGGCTTTGGAATCCCAGGGATTTTTCCGGGAACAGTTATCGCACCGTGGACGACAGGCCTTACGGCGGCGGCCCGGGGATGGTGATGATGGCAGGCCCGCTGGAAGACGCGCTGGACGCGGCCCAGGGGGATTGTCCGGGCAGGGTGATCTATCTTTCCCCGCAGGGCGGGAAGCTCGATCACGGGAAGGTGATGCGCCTTGCGAGCGAGACCAAGCTCGTGTTGCTGGCGGGGCGCTATGAAGGCGTGGACGAGCGGCTGATTCGCCGCAGGGTCGACGAGGAAATCTCGATAGGGGATTATGTGCTTTCAGGCGGAGAGCTGGCCGCCCTGGTGCTGATCGATGCGGTGGTGAGACAGTTGCCGGGAGTGCTGGGGGACGCCGACTCCGCAGTCGAGGATTCCTTCGTGGAAGGATTGCTGGACTGTCCGCACTATACCCGCCCGGAAGTTTACAGGGGGGAGAGGGTGCCGGAAGTTCTCCTTTCCGGGGACCATGCGAAGATCAGGCGCTGGCGGCTCAAGGAGTCGCTTGGAAGGACCTGGGCGAGGCGCCCGGATCTTTTGGCGGGCCGGGAAATGAGCAATGAGGAATTGAAGCTGCTTGAGGAATTCAGGCAGGAGTCGCAACGGAAAGATGTTTAAGGAGCAGGAAATGAATCTGATCGGACAGCTGGAACAGGAAGAAATCGCCCGTCTGGGCAAGGTTATCCCCGAATTCGCACCCGGGGACACCGTGATCGTCAACGTGAACGTGGTCGAAGGCGAAAGGAAGCGCGTCCAGGCCTACGAAGGCGTCGTGGTCGCCAAGCGCAACCGCGGCCTGAATTCCGCCTTCACCGTGCGCAAGATTTCTTCCGGAGAAGGAGTGGAGCGCACCTTCCAGACCTATTCCCCGCTGATCGCGAGCATCGAGGTGAAAAGAAGGGGCGATGTCCGTCGCGCCAAGCTCTATTACTTGCGCGATCGCTCCGGAAAGTCCGCGAGGATCAAGGAAAAGCTGCCTGCGAAGAAATCCGCCTGATTTCGGGCAGGAAAAGGGGCTGCGAATATCGCAGCCTTTTTTTTCGCCTAGATTTCGAATCTCCGGTACTGGATCGCTTCGGCCACATGTTCGCCCGTAATCTGCCTGCTTTGCGAAATGTCGGCGATGCTGCGCGCCATCCTCAGCACCCTGTGGTAGGCTCTTGCCGAAAGGTTCAGGGTATTGACGGCCTGCCTGATCAGGGTTTCCCCTCTCTCGTCCGGACGGCAATACCTTTCGGTTTCCTTCACGCCCAGCTCGGCATTCGCCTTTCCCTGGCGGCGCAGCTGGAGGGCTCTCGCGGCCTCGATCCTCATTCTCACGCTGCGGCTGCGCTCCCCTGCATCGAGTTGCTTCAGATCCTCGAAAGGAACGGAGGGCATTTCGATGCGCATGTCTATCCTGTCGAGAAAAGGGCCTGAAAGTTTCGCCCTGTAGCGCAGAACCTGATCCGGCGTGCAATGGCATTTGCCGCTTTTGTGGCCGAGATAGCCGCAGGGACAGGGATTCATCGCTGCGAGCAGCTGGAATCTGGCCGGAAAATCGATGCGCTCCAGGGCGCGCGAGATGGTGATTTTCCCGCTCTCCAGAGGCTCCCGCAGCGCTTCCAGCACGCCTCTTTCGAATTCC
>JAJZRP010000036.1 GCA_021802655.1 Pseudomonadota bacterium | reverse complement strand
TCCCCAGCTTCCAGGCCATGTATTCGACGAAGCGCGTCTTGCCGCATCCGGTGGGCCCTTTCAGCATCATGGGCATCCTCACCGAATAGGCCGCTTCGTAAAGGGCCACTTCGTCGGCTACGGTGCGATAATAAGGTTCCTTCTCTATCCTGTACTGGCTGATGATGTCGCTCATGGTCTTTTCCTCGAAAATATTCTGCGGAAGGGTCTGACCACTTGATTCGCCGAATCAAGTGGTCAGACCCCGCCTTGCGGCGGGAAAAACCTTACACGGTCTTGCCGCGGTAAATCACCATCGCAGTGCCCTGGCTTTGCGCGAAGTTGTCGTAGCCGACCAGACGGACATGGTTGTTGGGATTGGCCTTGTGGCAGGCTTCTGCCTCGCCCAAGATCCTGTCCACATCGGTCTCGCCGAACATCGGCAGCTTCCACATGTACCAGTAGTTGTCCATCAGGTGCTCGGGTTCGGTATGCTCGACCGCAGGATTCCAGCCCTTCTTCACGATGTATTCCACCTGCTTCCTGATCTTGTCGGCGTCCAGGGCCGGCAGATAGGAAAAGGTTTCGAACTTGCGGCTGGCGGGATCGCTCAACCGGCTTTTGTAATCCATCATTTCAGACATAATGTTCTCCAGTATTTGTTTGATTCCCGGCTTTCGCCGGGAAATTCATCACTTGTGTGCCACGTCCAGCTTGTCGACGGTGTCGAATTCGAACTTGATCTCTTTCCAGGTTTCCATGGCGATCTTGAGTTCGGGCGAGTGCTTGGCGGCTTCGGTCAGAACAGCCTTGCCTTCCTTCTCGACCTGCACGCCGCGGTTGCGCGCTTCGACGCAGGCTTCCAGCGCGACGCGATTGGCTGCAGCACCCGCTGCATTGCCCCAGGGATGGCCCAGCGTGCCGCCGCCGAACTGCAGGCAGGCGTCGTCGCCGAAGATGGCGACCAGCGCGGGCATGTGCCATACATGGATACCGCCGGATGCGACAGGGAAAACGCCGGGCATGGAGCCCCAGTCCTGATCAAAGAAAATGCCGCGGCTACGGTCTTCCTTGATGAAGGAATCACGCATCAAATCGATCCAGCCCAGCGTCGAGGCACGATCGCCTTCCAGCTTGCCCACGACGGTGCCGGAGTGCAGGTGGTCGCCGCCGGAAAGACGCAGGATCTTGGCCAGCACGCGGAAATGGATGCCGTGGTGCGGGTTGCGATCGATAACGGCATGCATGGCGCGGTGGATGTGCAGCAGGATGCCGTTGTCGCGGCACCAGTTGGCCAGCCCCGTGTTGGCACAGAAGCCGCCGGTGATGTAGTCGTGCATGATGATCGGTGCGCCGATTTCCTTGGCGTACTCGGCACGCTTGTACATTTCTTCGGGCGTCGGGGCGGTCACGTTGAGATAGTGGCCCTTGCGCTCGCCGGTTTCGCGTTCGGCCTTGTGAACCGCTTCCATCACAAAATCGAAACGCTGCCTCCAGCGCATGAAGGGCTGGCTGTTGACGTTTTCGTCGTCCTTGGTGAGGTCCAGTCCGCCGCGCAGGCATTCATAAACAGCGCGGCCGTAGTTCTTGGCGGAAAGGCCCAGCTTGGGCTTGATGGTGCAGCCGAGCAGCGCACGGCCGTACTTGTTGAGCATGTCGCGCTCGACCTGGATGCCGTGGGGCGGACCGCCGCAGGTTTTCACGTAAGCAATGGGGAAACGCACGTCTTCCAGGCGCAGGGCGCGGATTGCCTTGAAGCCGAACACGTTGCCCACCAGGGAGGTGAACACGTTGACCACGGACCCTTCTTCGAAAAGATCGATGGGGTATGCCACGAATGCGTAGAAGCAGGTGTCGTCGCCGGGAACGTCTTCGATGCGGTAGGCGCGGCCCTTGTAGTAGTCCAAATCCGTCAAGAGATCGGTCCACACCGTGGTCCAGGTTCCGGTCGAGGACTCGGCCGCCACAGCAGCTGCGGCTTCTTCGCGGTCCACACCGGGCTGCGGGGTGATTTTGAAGCACGCCAGGATATCGGTATCCAGCGGCGTGTACTCGGGCATCCAGTAAGTTTGCCGGTATTCCTTCACGCCGGCGTTATAGGTTTTGACAGCCATAGCAGCCTCCTCAAGAGAATGAAAATATCCCGAAACCGGGATGTTGCGAGTCGTTCACTTTCGACTTGAAAACACTATACCGGCGCTTTATCATAAGAAACAGTCAGATGTTTTGATTATTACCATCAGTCATGGCTTATGATATATTGTCCTTCATCAAATAGCCGGAACGATAAGTATAGGTCGCCATGCTCCATTTGACTTTCCGCCAGCTCAATGTTTTCGAATCCGTCGCCAGAAACCTGAGCTTTTCTCGCGCCGCCGAGGAAATGCATCTGACGCAGCCTGCCGTATCCATGCAAATCAAGCAGCTGGAGGAGAATATCGGCCTTCCGTTGTTCGAGCAGCTGGGGAAAAAGATCTTCCTGACCGAAGCGGGCAAAGAGCTTTACCATTACAGCAGGATCATCGCACAGCAGCTCCACGAGGCCGAATCCGTCCTGTCCGAACTGAAAGGACTGGAGCGGGGAAAGCTGAACATTTCCGTGGTCAGCACGGCGAATTATTTCGCACCCCAGCTTCTCGCGCAATTCTGCACCGACCACCCCCAGATCAAGGTCAGCCTCAATGTGGGCAACCGCGAATCGGTATTGAAACAGCTGCACGACAACGAGATCGACCTGGCCATACTCGGCACCCCCCCGGACGGAATCGATATCGAAGCCTATCCCTTCATGGAAAACCGGCTTGTCATCGTCGCCGCGAGCGGCAATCCCCTCGCCGACGAGCACACCATTCCCGCATCGAAGTTCGAGAACGAGGTTTTCATCATGCGGGAGCAGGGTTCCGGAACGCGGCTGGCTGCTGAAAAATACTTTTCCTCCCATAACGTCCAGGTCAAGACAGGCATGGAAATGAGCACTACCGAGGCGGTAAAACAGGCCGTTCAGGCCGGAATGGGATTGGGCATTCTTTCCCTGGATACGGTGCTGCTCGAAATCGAAACGGGCCGCCTGAAAGTCCTTGACGTGGAAGGGTTCCCCATCATTCGCCATTGGTATCTGGTGCACCGGTTAAACAAGCGGCTTTCGAGCGTGGCCGAAGCCTTCAAGTCTTTCCTGCTCAAGCGGGCCCAATAAAAAAGGCGGCCATGGCCGCCTTTTCATGGGGTTGCCCGGCCTTACTTGATAACAGCTTTCAGTTCGCCCTTGGCATACCGCTGTGCCATTTGGTCCAGGGACAGGGGCTTGATCTTCGCCGCCTGTCCTGCAGAGCCGAATGCCTCGTAGCGGGCCTTGCAGATTTCCTTCATCGCCTTGGTCGCAACCGAGAGGAATTTCCTCGGGTCGAAGTTCTTGCGGTCTTCCGCGAGGAATTTGCGGACTGCGCCGGTGGAAGCCATGCGCAGATCGGTGTCGATGTTGACCTTCCTGACGCCGTGCTTGATCCCTTCGACGATTTCCTCGACGGGAACGCCGTAGGTTTCCCCCATGTCGCCGCCGTACTGGTTGATGATCTTTAGCCATTCCTGGGGAACGGACGAGGATCCGTGCATCACGAGATGCGTGTTGGGGATGCGCGCATGGATTTCCTTGATGCGGTTGATCGCCAGAATTTCCCCGGTCGGCGGACGGGTAAATTTGTACGCGCCGTGGGAGGTTCCGATCGCGATCGCAAGCGCGTCCACTCCGGTTTGCTTGACGAATGAAGCCGCTTCTTCCGGGTCGGTCAAAAGCTGATCGTGCGAAAGCTTGCCTTCGGCGCCGTGGCCGTCTTCCTTCTCGCCCTGGCCCGTCTCCAGGGAGCCCAGACAGCCGAGCTCGCCTTCCACGGAAACGCCCACCGCATGGGACATGTCCACGACCCTGCGGGTCACCTCGACATTGTATTCGAAAGAAGAGGGGGTCTTGGCGTCTTCCATGAGCGATCCGTCCATCATCACGCTGGAAAATCCGGAGCGGATGGCCTGGATGCAAATGGCGGGGGAGGCGCCATGATCCTGGTGCATGACGATGGGAATATGCGGATAGGCTTCGACAGCCGCCTCGATCAGGTGGCGCAGGAATGCTTCCCCCGCATACTTTCTCGCCCCGGCGGAACCCTGCATGATCACGGGGCTGTTGCACTCGTCCGCAGCCTGCATGATTGCCTGGACCTGCTCCAGGTTGTTAACGTTGAATGCAGGAAGGCCGTAGCCGTTTTCCGCTGCATGATCCAACAACTGCCTCAATGATACGAGAGCCATAATTTTCTCCTTCGGATAAATTCAGAGTATAAAATACACCAGCTATTTTCTGTTGTCGCCCACCTTGACGATCTTCATCGTATTGGTTCCTCCCGGCTGGCCTATCGGCTCGCCTATGGTCAGCGCGATGAAGTCGCCGACTTCGATGATCTTGTTTTGCAGCAAAAGATCTTCCACTTTTTCCAGAAGCTTGTCCCTGTTGTAACCCTTGAATTCGCCAAGCATGGGATAGACGCCGCGATAAAGCGTCATTTTCCTCCGGGTCTCTTCGATACTGGTCAGGGCATAGATCGGAACGCCGCTGTTGATGCGCGACATCCACAGCGGGGTCGACCCGGATTCCGTCAGGGAAGCAATGGCTTTCACTTTCAGATGGAATGCGGTGAATATCGTTGCCATGGCAATCGACTGATCTATCCGCGTGAAATCCCGCCGGTTCAAAAATCCCCGTTCGAGCGAAGCCTCAACCGATTTTTCGGCTTCGATGCAGATGCGGCCCATCGCTTCTATCGTCTCGACAGGATACTTTCCGGCAGCGGTTTCCGCAGAAAGCATGACCCCGTCCGTTCCGTCGAGAACGGCATTCGCCACATCGGAGACTTCTGCCCTGGTCGGTATCGGGTTCTCGATCATCGATTCCATCATCTGCGTTGCAGTGATGGTCAGCTTGTTTTTGGCCCTTGCAAGCTTGATCATTTTCTTCTGCAGGGCGGGAACAGCGGCGTCTCCCACTTCCACGCCGAGGTCTCCCCGCGCCACCATGATGCCATCGCTCGCATCGAGAATTTCCTCGAGACAGGGAATCGCCTCGGCCCTTTCGATCTTTGCAATCAGCAATCCGTGTCCGCCGGCCTTGCGCAGCAAATTCCTCGCAAGATTGATGTCCTCCCCGGTGCGCGGAAATGAAACCGCCAGATAGTCCGCCTTGAGCTCGGCCGCCGTGACAATGTCTTCCATGTCCTTGGCCGTGAGGGCAGGAGCGCTCAACCCGCCACCCAGCCGGTTGATTCCCTTGTTGTTCGACAAAATGCCGCCATGCTTGACGGTGCAATAAATCCTCGGCCCGTCGATCGATATCACATTGAGAACGATCCTGCCATCGTCAAGCAACAGCATGTCGCCGGAAGAAACGTCTTTCGGCAAATCCTTGTAATCGAGTCCGACCTGGTTCTGGTTGCCCAGCTCACAAGTTGCATCGAGCACGAACGGAGCGCCTTTTTCGAGGCTGATTTTTCCCTGCTCGAATTTCCCTATCCTGATCTTCGGGCCCTGCAGATCGGCCATCACCCCGACCGATCGACCCTGTTTGTCCGCTATTTTCCTCACCATCTCGGCGCGGTGGATATGATCCTGGGCCGTGCCATGCGAGAAATTCATTCTGACCACATCCACGCCGGCAGTAATCATTTTCTCCAGCGTTGCTGCGTCCGTCGAGGCCGGGCCCAGCGTTGCTACTATCTTAGTTCTTCGTTGCATATATGCAGGTCATTCAAAGTGAAGACCGGCCCCGAGGGCCGGCTGTTTCGTTCATTTTGCGCGCTGTTCCAGGATATCGACTGCAGGCAGCTTCTTTCCTTCGAGAAACTCGAGAAAAGCTCCGCCAGCCGTGGAAATGTAAGACACCTTGTCGTAAATGTCGTACTTCTGCACTGCCGCGATGGTGTCGCCTCCGCCTGCCAGCGTATAGGCCTTCGTTTCGGCAATGGCCCTGGCAATGGCCTTGGTTCCTTCGCCGAACTGGTCGAACTCGAAAACGCCTACCGGGCCGTTCCATACCACAGTGCCCGCCTTCATGATGATGTCGACGAGTTCCTGCGCCGATTTCGGGCCGATGTCGAAGATCATGTCGTCGTCCGTGACTTCCGAGGCGTCCTTCGTCACGGCAGGTTCGTTCGCGTCGAATTTCTTGCCCACCACCACATCGACCGCGATGGGGATAGTCGCGCCGCGCGCCGTCATCTTGCCCATCAGCGCCTGGGCTGTCGGAACCAGATCGTCTTCGCAAAGCGACTTGCCGACATTCTTCCCGGCAGCTTTCAGGAAGGTATTGGCAATTCCGCCGCCCACGACCAGCTGATCGACTTTTTCGGAAAGGGCTTCGAGCACCGTAAGCTTGGTCGAAACCTTCGATCCGCCGACAATGGCGACCATGGGGCGCACCGGATTGGCCAGCGCCTTTTGCAGCGCATCCAGCTCTTCGGTCAGCAAAATGCCGGCGCAAGCTGCAGGCGCATATTTGGCCACACCGTGGGTGGAAGCTTCCGCACGATGCGCCGTTCCGAAAGCGTCCATGACGAACACATCGCAAAGCGCAGCATATTTCTTCGCCGTATCGTCCAGATTTTTCTTTTCGCCCGTGTTGAAGCGGCAATTTTCCAGTACGACCAGTTCGCCATCGGCCACTTTGAAGCCGCCGTCGACCCAGTTTCGGATCAGCCGCACGGATTTCCCGAGCCGCCTGGAAATATCGTCGGCGACCGGCTTGAGCGAATTCTCCTCGGAAAATTCGCCTTCCGTCGGGCGGCCCAGGTGGGAAGTGACCATCACTTTCGCGCCCTGCTTCAGGCAATGGTTGATGGTGGCCATGGATGCCGCGATGCGGGCATCCGAAGTCACCTTGCCGTCCTTGACGGGCACGTTCAGGTCGGCGCGAATCAGGACGCGCTTTCCCGCCAGATCCAGGTCGGTCATTCGAATGAAGTTGCCCATGCTCACCCCTTGGCGACGACGCCGACCAGGCGCATCAGGTTGCAGGTATAGCCGTACTCGTTGTCATACCAGGATACGACCTTGACGAAAGTCGGGTCCAGGGCAATGCCAGCCTCGGCATCGAATACGGAAGGGCAGGTTTCACCGCGAAAATCGGTGGAAACAACCTTTTCCGTGGTATAGCCGAGAACGCCCTTCATGCTGCCTTCGGAAGCCTTTTTCATGGCTGCGCAGATTTCGTCGTAGGTGGCAGGCTTGTTGAGTTCGACAGTCAAATCGACCACCGAAACGTCGGAAGTGGGCACGCGGAAAGCCATGCCCGTCAGTTTCTTGTTAAGTTCGGGAATGACTACGCCCACAGCTTTGGCCGCACCGGTGGAAGAAGGAATGATGTTTTCCAGAATTCCCCTGCCGCCTCTCCAGTCCTTGCTGGACGGGCCGTCTACCGTCTTCTGGGTGGCTGTTGCTGCGTGAACGGTCGTCATCAATCCGCGCTTGATGCCGAACGTGTCGTTCAACACCTTGGCAACCGGCGCCAGGCAGTTGGTGGTGCAGGAAGCGGCGGATACGATCTTCTCCCCTGCATATTTGTCATGGTTCACGCCGTACACGAACATGGGCGTATCGTCCTTGCTGGGGGCGGACTGGACCACTTTCTTCGCGCCCGCGGCAAGATGCTTCTCGCAAGTTTCCTTGGTCAGGAAAAGCCCGGTGCTCTCGATCACGATATCGGCGCCGACTTCGTTCCACTTCAATTCGGACGGATCCTTGACGGCGGTCAGGCGAATCCTCTTGCCATTGACGATCAGGGTATTGCCATCAACCGAAACTTCTCCCTTGAACCGGCCATGCACGGAGTCGTGCTTCAGCATGTAAGCGAGGTAGTCCGGTTCGAGCAAGTCGTTGATTCCGACAACTTCGATTTCCGGAAAATCC
This sequence comes from Pseudomonadota bacterium, assembly GCA_021802655.1. Lineage (GTDB taxonomy): Bacteria > Pseudomonadota > Gammaproteobacteria > Burkholderiales > JABEVD01 > JABEVD01. Next base: position 13,803 of record JAJZRP010000036.1, on the reverse strand, counting down.
TTGACGGCCGCGCGAAACACCATGCGTCCGATGCGTCCGAATCCATTGATGCCAACTTTAATTGCCATTTTTAATCCCCTCTAAATATTGAGAACCTGTTATAGGACACCCATCACCTTGCTAACCAGATTGTCGACGGTGAACCCGAAATGCTTGAACAGATCGCCCGCCGGAGCAGATTCGCCAAAAGTGTCCATACCAACGACAGCGCCGTCAAGCCCGACGTATTTTCTCCAGAAATCCGTGGTGCCTGCTTCTACCGCGATGCGTACAATACCCTTGGGCAAGACGCTTTCCCTGTAGGAGGCCTCCTGGCGATCGAAAACATTGGTTGAGGGCATCGAAACGACCCGTACGGCGACGCCTTTTTCACCGAGCGCCTTCTGTGCCTGCACAGCGAGATCGACTTCGGATCCGGTTGCGATGATGACTGCCTGAAGCTTCCCCTGTTCCCTGGAAAGGACATAACCTCCCTTTTTGATATTGGCGATGGTTGCAGCATCCCTTTGCTGAAACTTGAGATTCTGGCGGCTAAAGATCAACGAAGACGGACCGGATTTCCTTTCCACGGCACTTGCCCAGGAGACCGCCGATTCAACGGTGTCGCATGGGCGCCAGACATCCATGTTCGGAATGTAACGCAAGGTTGCGGTTTGCTCGACGGGCTGATGAGTCGGTCCGTCTTCGCCCAGGCCGATGGAATCATGGGTAAACACATAAATTACCCGCTGCTTCATCAATGCAGCCATGCGCAATGCATTTCTCGCATATTCCGAAAACATCAGGAACGTGCCTCCGAAAGGCAGGACGCCGCCATGCAGGCTCATCCCGTTCATGATGGCGGACATGCCGAATTCGCGGACGCCATAGCTGATGTAGTTTCCGGGCGTTTTTCCGTTGACATGGTGGCAACCCGGCCAGTTGGTCAGGTTGGAGCCGGTCAGGTCGGCAGAGCCTCCAACGAATTCAGGCAATGCAGGCTGCAATCCGGCGATACAGTTTTGCGAAGCCTTTCGGGTGGCGATGGTTTCGGCCTTCTCGTTCGTTTTGGCGATGAACTCGGCGACGTGCTTGTCCCATCCGGACGGCAATTCTCCTGCCATGCGGCGCTTGAATTCAGCAGCTTCGGCAGGATAGGCTCTTTGGTACTCCGCGAACTTGTTGTTCCAGAGTCTCTCGATTCCTTCACCCTTTACCCGCGCATCCCACCCTTCGTAGACATCCTTGGGAATTTCAAAAGGCGGGTAATTCCATCCTATATTGGCGCGCGTATCGGCTATTTCAGCATCTCCCAGCGCTGCGCCATGCACATCATGGGTGCCCTCCTTGTTAGGGGAGCCCCTGCCGATGATGGTTTTGCAGCAAATCAGGGTAGGCTTGTCGGCAACGGCCTTGGCTTGCTCCACGGCAGCATCCACTGCTACCGGATCGTGCCCGTCCACGTTGGCAATGACATGCCATCCGTAGGATTCGAAGCGTTTCGGCGTATCGTCCGTAAACCATCCTTCCACATGACCATCTATGGAAATGCCGTTGTCATCCCAGAAGGCGATCAGCTTGCCCAGACCCCAGGTTCCAGCCAGCGCACAGGCTTCATGGGAAATGCCTTCCATCAGGCAACCATCTCCCATGAACACGTAAGTGTAATGGTTGACGATATCCAAACCCGGCCTGTTGAATTCCGTCGCCAGAATTTTTTCCGCCATGGCCATGCCCACCGCATTGGTAATGCCTTGTCCCAGCGGACCTGTCGTCGTTTCGACGCCCGGCGTATAGCCATATTCCGGGTGGCCTGGCGTTTTTGAGTGCATCTGCCTGAAGCGCTTGAGCTCCTCCATGGGCAAATCGTAGCCGGTGAGGTGCAGCAGCGCATAAATCAGCATCGAGCCGTGTCCGTTGGACAGAACGAATCTGTCCCTGTCCGCCCACTTCGGATTTGCAGGATTGTGACGAAGATGGCGATTCCACAATACTTCAGCAATTTCAGCCATCCCCATGGGTGCTCCCGGATGTCCGGAATTTGCCTTTTGCACGGCATCCATGGCCAGGGCGCGAATGGCATTGGCCAGCTTGCTATAGGTAGGTTTGCTCGAATCTTGTGAAGTTGCCATCGTTAAATTCCTTGTCGCCCTTATTAGAGTCAGGGGTTATGTTATGACTGTTGATTGCAATGGGGAGAGTAGCCGCTTCCCCGACCGAAAGATTTGAGATTATTACTCATACCCACTTGCAAGGCAATAATGGGCATACATGTTTAGTATTTGCTGTATGTAAAAACAATAACAGCTAATAAAGCGATTCAAAATTTTGTATAGGTCATTAAAAATAATATTTTCAATGTGTTAGTTATTTGTAAAGGGCGAATACCTACGGGTTTTTATTGTGGATAGTTTGTGCAGTATTTTGTTTCTGTTTTTCCGGTTCAGGTTATGCACATTTCACACATTGAAAGAAATCATGTTTTCTTGAAGCTGATTCCGAGTTGCTTCAGTTTCCTGTACAGATGGGTTCTTTCGAGGCCGACATTTTCTGCGATCTTGCTGATACCGCCGCTTTCCTTTGACAGATGGTATTCGAAATACATTTTCTCGAACATGTCCCTGGCTTCGCGCAGGGGCATATCCAATGAAAAAGGTTGGCCATTCGGTTCCGTCTGATTTTCCTGTTTCGAGAGGATCTGATGGGTGTTTGCCAGAGTGATTTCTTCCCCCAGTGCGGTAAGCGCGAGCGATTTGACTACGGCCATCAACTGGGCCAGATTTCCAGGCCAGGAATAATTGCGCAATGCGTTGAGGGATGCTGTGCTGAACTGTTTAAGGGGCGTTTCCTTGGCTTCCGCGTACCTGGAAAGAATAAGACTGGCGAGATTGGGAATGTCTTCAGGGTGAGCCCTCAGCGGTGGAATGACTACGGTCAGGCTCATCAATTTCTGGAAGAGATCCGCGTCGTAATTCCCGGATGCCACCAGATTTGCCAATGGCTTGGTGGATGCGCAAACCAGCTTGATGCCGTGATTCTCCAGTTTATCCAGGAGAAAAAGCAGGCCTTTCTGTTCCTGCCTGTTGAGATCCCCGATTTCCTTGATGAAAATGATCCCTTCCTTTGCCTTGTTGAGCAGCTCGGTATTTTCTTCGATCAACTCGGAGGAATCTTTCAGCTCTATCCAGGGAAAATTGGGGTTTCTGAAGAAATTGGCGCAGATTTCTATTTCGGAGCCCGGCTCTCCCGTCAGGAAAACAGGAAAGGGCAGTTTATTCGCATGTTCCAGGGTTCTCTGCAGTTCGGCAATAATGCCGCTCTTTCCGAGGGCAGAGAGGGAAATCGGTTCGCTGGTGCCGGGCGCGTTTCTTTGCAGTACCCGTCCGACGGTGTTGAGAAGCTTCTGGAGCGCTATGGGTTTTTCGAGAAAATCGCAGGCCCCGATGCGCGTCGCTTCCACAGCGGTATCGATGGTACCGTGCCCCGACATCATGACTACGGGCATGGTGAGAAGTCCGGAGCTTGCCCACTCTTTCAGCAGCGTAATGCCGTCCGTATCCGGCATCCAGATGTCCAGCAGCACCAGATCCGGCCGGCTCTTGCTTCTGAAGTGACGGGCTTCGCTCGCGTTTTCGGCGAGAATTACCTGATACCCTTCGTCCCAAAGAATTTCCGACAGCAAATCCCGGATACCCACTTCGTCGTCAACAACAAGAATCTGATTCGTGCTCATTTAAGCCTCCGTGACCGAGGGAAAGACAATGCTGATGCAGGCGCCCCTCGGGCTGACATTTTCAATTTGAATCGTACCATTGTGTTCTTCCACGATTTTTTTTACGATCGCAAGCCCCAATCCGGTACCCTTGGGTTTCGTCGTGACATAGGGTTCAAAGGCGCGGGATATCAGATCTTCCGGAAAACCGGGGCCGTTGTCGCGAATGCTCAGTTTGACGAAACCGTCGAGAGATTCTGTGGCCACGGTAATTTGGGGAGATTCGGAGTCAGCCAGAGAATCCTGCGCGTTTTTCAGCAAATTGTGTATGACCTGGCGCAATTGGGTCTGGTCTCCGCTTATTCTGGGTAAAGCCTCGTCGAGCTGCATGCAAACGAGGGGCGACTCATACAACGCCAGTATCTCCCGGATCAGGTGATTGAGATCGACAATCTGGAAGTTGGGTTCCGTCGATTTCGCATATTTGCTGAAGGCATCCACCATGCTGTTCAGGGCGGCAACCTGATTGACTATGGTTTGGGTGGATCTTGTCAGCATTTTGCTGTCCTGGGAGCCGAGCTTTTCTGCCAGTTTGTGCTGCAATCGCTCCGCCGACAACTGAATCGGGGTGAGCGGGTTCTTTATTTCGTGGGCGAGGCGTCTTGCGACCTCGCCCCAGGCAGCATTCCTTTGGGCCTGGACAAGGTGCGTGATGTCGTCGAAAACCACGAGGAAGCCGTTTTCCGTGACGTCCGGCAGACGCGAGCCGCGCAAGAGCAGGATCTGGGTTCCGGTCTTCCTTGAAAGATCGAGCTGCCGTTGCCATTCGACAGGTTCGGAAGCCTCGAATTCCTTGCGAATCTCCGAAGAAAAGGGCTGAAGGAATGGAAAGCGTTTGCCCCATTCATCCAGAGAGGAATTGCCCAGTTCGGAGAATTCAACATTCAGAATCATGCGGGCGGCCGGGTTTGCGGAACGCAATGTGAAAGATTTGTCGAAAGCCAGCACGCCAGAGGAAAGGCTGGAAAGAATGCTTTCGAGATAGGCTTTTGCGCTTTCCAATTGTTCCTGGTTGTTCTGCACCGAGGTTCTGGCTTCGGCGAGCTGGTGCGTCATGAGATTGAATGACTGGGTCAATATGCCAAGCTCGTCCCGGCTCTGAACGGGGTGATACTGGCTGAAATCGCCCTGGGCGACGGCGCGCGTGCCCTCGGCCAGGATGGCAAGCGGGGCGCTCAGACGCTCGCTGATGAAAAAGGCGACGGCAAGCGCGCAAAGGAGCGCAAGCAAAAGGGAGAGGGTGAGGGTGAGGCCGTACAGCCGTTTCAAACCGAGCCTGGAAAGGGACAGGCCCTGGTAATCGCGATAAACGGATTGTACGGTTTCCGCATCCTGGGCGAGCTGTTTGGGGACGGGTTTCAGCAGTTGCAGCACCCGGATATCCTCGTTGAGCTTGAGCACGTTCACGGGAACGACGACGCGAAGATAAAGCCCCTTGCCGGGAACCGATTCGATGACACTATAGGTTTTCTGCATCCTGATTTGATGCAGGACGGAAGGCGGCGGAAATGTCAGAACCTGTCCCTCCCGCTCCGAGCCGGAAAATGCGATGATTTGTCCGGACGGGCTGAATAGCGTGCCTTCCTGTGCACCGGCCTGATCCAGCAGACGGCTGAAATCGGAGGGGAGGATGCCGTCCGGAAGATCCGCGAGGGAAAACGCCATCGCGTTGGCGCGTTTTTCCAGATCCTTGCGCATGTTGTCGAGGGTTGCCCGGCCGAGATTCAGGCCGCCTTCAAGCGCCTTGTCGACTCGCACGTCGAACCAGGATTCGATGCTTTTCGACAGGAACTGGACGGAAAGCGAGTAGATCAGCACCCCGGGGAGCGTGGACATCAGCGCGAAGAACAGCACGAGCCGGAAGGTCAATTTGGCGCCGAAGACTTTCGTTTTCAGTTTGCGCAGCAGCACGAACAGCTGGTAGATGACAAGCCCGGAAAGCAGGAGAACGACCCCCCCCCCCAGGCCGAGCAGCACGGTATAGTGCTTGGAGAACACGTCCGTGTTGGCGCTGGCCAGCGACAGCAGATAAAGCAGCACTGCGCCGATGGCGGCGCACAAAATCAGTAAGTATTTCAAGGGCGAATTTCAGCCAGTCATGGAACAAAATCCCACTGGTACCAGTCCGACTCGAAATTCCAGTCGCTGGAAGCCAGTGCGTCGATCTGAAAGGGTTTGGGAAGCAGGGAGATGTCCAGGGACATGCGCAGCTTCCCCCTGTACCTTCCCCCTTTCTTCAGGGCGTTTCGGTTGATGACCTGCCGATGCAGCAGGCTGCCCATAACGCTGACTGCATCGGACAAATTGTCGAAATTCTGATACAGCGTGCCGCTGCTCAATCGGTATTGCTGCGTCAATGCGTTGTAGCTCAGCTTGGTGTGCCAGGAGGCGTCGATAATTTTTTCGTCGAACCAGTACCAGCGAACCCGTGTGAGCTCGAATTCGGTGACAAAGTTGAGCGGAACGCCTTTTTTCAGGGCATCTTCAAGCGTGGGATTGAGATTGATCTCGAAGTGGGCATTGAGGCGATAATCGTCGTTTGCAGGGAATTCCGCGGATTTGACGCGGATGCCGTCTGCCAGGGCGGAAAAACAGAACAGGAATGCCGCCAGAAGCAATGCGAGTTGCTTGAAGAGCAGCGGGTCATTTTTTCTGGAGAAGCGCATAAAAAAAGCCATCCTGTTGATCGTTCGGCAACAACTGGCCTCCGGGTATGTCATCGATCAGGGCCGCTTCATGGTGTCTCTTCATGAATTCTGCGACAAGCCCGGCATTTTCCGCTTCGAAAACCGAGCAGGTTGAATAGAGCAATTTACCACCACTGGCCAATGTTTGCCACAAGGCTTCGAGGATGGAGATCTGCCCTCCGGCGAATCCGGCAATGTCTTCAACACGCCTCAGCCACTTGATGTCCGGATGTCGGCGCACCACACCCGATGCCGAGCAGGGGACGTCGGCCAGGATGCGTTGAAAAGGCACCCCGTCCCACCAGGATTTCGGATCGGCTGCATCAGACACCCTGACTTCGCCTTCCAGCCCCAGCCTGGAATAGTTTTCCAGAATCTGCCGGGATCTCGGTGCGCTGTTGTCCAGGGAAAGCAGGTCAACCCGTGCGGACTCGAGAATATGCGCCGACTTTCCTCCCGGTGCCGCGCAGGCATCCAGTACCCGCATGCCGTCTTTCAGGTCGAGGAGAGACGCAGCCCGCTGCGCTCCCCAATCCTGGACGGATACGAGCCCCCCGGAAAACCCGGGCAGCTTTTCGACCGGCATCGGCTTTGCGAGCATCAGGGCATTGTCCGAAAGGACACTGCATTCGATCCGGTTTTCCTGCAGCAAAGCCCGGTATGCCGAGGGAGGGATTTTTCTCTGGTTGACCCTGAGCGTCATGGGCGGGCGGGAATTTCCCGCATTCAGAATTTCCCGGTAATGCTCCGGATATTGCGCTTTCAGCGTGTCTATCCACCACTGCGGGTGGTTGAACAGGGCGACCTCGTTGCCGGAGGCACTTTCCAGAAGCGCGTCCTTCCGGCGCAGGAAATTGCGCAGAACAGCATTGACGAGGCCTTTCCCCGAATGTCTGGAAACCTCGACCGCATGATTGACTATGGCATGGACCGGGGCCTGGGTGTATTGAAGCTGGTAAAGCGCGGCGAGGAGCAGGGCTTCGATTTGCCTGTCCTTCGGAGGGGTCTTGAGCAGGGCATCGAGCACGGCCTTCAGGGTGCCGTAATAGCGGAAAACCCCGTAGCTGGAATCCTGGATCAAACCTTTCTGCTGCCCGGTGAGCTCCGGGTTGGCGCGCCAGATCTCGTTCAATGTCCGGGTGAGGTTCCTCCCCTCCAGGGTCTTGAGCACCGCATGGCAGGCAAGGCGCTGGGATTGAAGCATCGGATTTATCGCAACCTGCTGCCGGCTGGAACGGGAAATCCGGAAATGAACTGCGCCGCTGAAAGGCGTTTGCCCCCCGGCCGTTGCAGCACTTCGAGCATCAGGGCATCCTCTCCGCAGGCGACCAGGATTCCGTCCGCATTTGCCGCCAGGACCTCTCCCGGGGCGCCGGCGCTCCCTTCGACCCTGCGCGCCCGCCAGAGTTTTACCGGGGTATCGTTGATGAGGCATGTCGCGCCGGGAAAGGGGTCGAAAGCGCGGATCAATCTTTCGATTTGCTGTGCGCGGTCGTTCCAGTCGACGCCCGCCTCGGATTTGCTCAGCTTGGCGGCATAACAGGCACCGGCCTCTTCCTGGGGTTTACCCGGGAAGCGGCTGGCCGGATTGTTCGCAAGCAGGTCGACGATGCACCTGGCACCCAGGGCGGCGAGCTTGTCGTGCAGGGTCTGGGCGGTATCGTTGTCGGCAATGGGGATTTCTTCCATGGCGAGGATGTCTCCGGTGTCGAGCCCTGCATCCATTTGCATCAGTGTGATCCCCGTTTTTCCGTCGCCGCAAAGGATCGCCCTCTGGATGGGCGCTGCCCCGCGCCATCTTGGCAGGAGGGATGCATGGATGTTGATGCAGCCGAGTCGCGGGATATTCAGAACGGACTCCGGAAGGATCAGCCCGTAGGCTGCAACGACCATGGCGTCCGCCCCGAGCGAAGCCAACCGATTTTCGGTCTCCGGGCTGTTTTTCAATGTCGGTGGCTGCAGCAGGGGCAGGCCATGCTGCAGCGCGAGCATTTTGACAGGGCTCTGCGTCGTTTTCATGCCGCGCCCCGAGGCCTTGTCGGGCTGGGTGAGCACCAGTGCGATTTCGTGCCCCGCCGCAACGAGCGCGTCGAGTGCTACAGCAGCAAACAGGGGGGTTCCTGCGAAAATTATTTTCAAGGCGCTTACATCCGCTCCCGGGCCAGTTTTTTCATTTTGGCCAGGATTCTGGTTTGCTTCAGACGCGACAGGTACTCGACAAACACTTTCCCCTTCAGGTGATCGATTTCATGCTGAATGCATACCGAAAGCAGCCCGTCCGCCCGGATTTCGAAAGGCTCGCCATTCTGGTCCCGGGCGCTGACCGTGATGTTTTCGGCCCGTTCGACGCTTTCGAATATTCCCGGAACCGAAAGACAGCCCTCCTCGACATAGGACCTTCCGCTCATGGCGATGATTTCGGGGTTGATCAGGACGATGGGCTTGTCCCGCTTTTCGGAAAGATCGGTCACGATGATTTGCTTCTGCACGTCGACCTGGGTCGCTGCGAGGCCGACGCCGGGCGCCGCATACATGGTCTCCAGCATGTCGGAAACCAGCGTTTTGAGCGCTTCGTCGAAAACGTCCACTCTGGAGGCGACCAGATGAAGTCGTTCGTCAGGGTATTGAAGAATTTTCATTATTGCCATAGATGCTTGCCAATTTGGTTTGCCGGATGCAGAATCTGACGGATTGTATTCGCCGTCAGGAGCGTCAATGCGCAAGCTTATTATATATTTGTTTTTCTTTTCAGGCTTGGTTCCTTTGGGCGTTCGCGCCGAGGCGCTTCAATTGCAGGACAAAGCCCCGAGCCGATATGTCGTCGTTCCCGGCGATACGCTCTGGGAAATTTCCGCCCGCTTTCTCAAGGATCCCTGGAAATGGCCGCAGATTTGGGGAATGAACCGGGAGGAAATCGAGAACCCCCACCTGATTTATCCGGGCGACGTGATCGTTCTGGAGAACGACGATGGGAATCCCAGGCTCAGGGTGGAATCGCAAGGGGGAGAACAGGGGGCGAGAGAAACGGTTCGCCTTGAGCCGGGGGTTCAGATCAGGGATTTGGGCAGGGCGATACCCAGCATTCCGCTTTCCGCCATAGGCCCCTTTCTGTCCAAAACGAGGATCATAAGCAGGGAAGCCTGGAACGGCGCGCCCAAGCTGATTGCCGGCGAAAACGAGAACGATGTCCTGGGGGAAGGGTATATCGGATATGTTTCAGGATTGTCCGGCAGCGCCGTTTCCTGGTCTGTATACGGGAAGGGCAGGGAGCTTGTCGATCCAGACAGCGGCAAGCCTCTGGGTCTTGAAGTCGATTATCTCGGCGAAGCGAAGCTGGTCAAGTCCGGCAACCCTGCCAAAATCGAGATCACCCGGTCGGTGAAGGAAATCGGAATGGGGGCGGCATTGCTGCCGGTGGTCGAACAGACGATCACTCATTTCGTGCCGCATGCCCCGGACAAGCCGATAAAAGGCCGCATCCTCTCGTCCGACGGCAAATCCGTAATTGCCCAGAACGACGCCGTTATCCTCGACCTTGGCAGCAGCGACGGGGTCGAACTGGGGAGCGTGCTTGCGGTCGATCGCGCGGGGTCGTCGGCGATGGATGGGGACAAGAAAATCCAGTTGCCACCCAGACGCGTCGGCCTGGTCATGATTTTCCGCGTTTATGACAAGGTTTCCTACGCGCTCGTCGTTCAAAGCGCGCGCTCCATTCATGCCGGGGATGTTGTCCGGACGCCTTGATCCCGCCATGGAAGACGCCGCGGCCTGGATTGCGTTGAGCACCATTGCCGGCCTGGGGGGCGAATCTTTCAGAAGGCTGCTCGCCGCTTTCGGGGGGCCGGAAGCGGTGTTTCAAGCGGGAAAGCACGATCTTTCCAGAATCGTCGAACCTGCCCTTGCCGGGCGCATCCTGCAGGGGCCCGACGGGAAAGTCGTCGAAGCCGCGCTGAAATGGCTGGAAGAGCCGGCCAATGACATCGTCACCCTGGCGGACGAAGACTATCCCCGCCTTCTCCTGAATGTACCCGATCCGCCTCCTTTCCTGTATCTCAAGGGAATCCGCGCCCTTCTGGGAAGGCAGGCCATCGCCATCGTCGGGAGCCGCAATGCCACTCCCCAGGGTATCGAAAATGCGAGAAATTTCGCCAGGGTACTGAGCGATGCCGGACTTTGCATTGTCAGCGGGCTCGCCCTCGGGATCGATGCGGCTGCGCACGAAGGGGGACTGTCCGGCGCATCGGGCAGCGTCGCGGTCGTCGGAACCGGGATAGATATTTCTTATCCCGCGCGGAATGCCGATCTTGCCCGCGAGCTGGAAAGGAAGGGGCTGATCGTTTCCGAGTTCGCCCTAGGAACGCCGCCCCTGGGCACTAACTTTCCGAGGCGCAATCGCATTATCAGCGGCCTTTCCCTGGGCTGCCTGGTTGTCGAGGCGGGAACCAGGAGCGGCTCCCTGATCACGGCGAGGCATGCCCTGGAACAGGGGAGGGAGGTTTTCGCCATCCCCGGGTCGATCCATTCCCCGCTTTCCAAGGGGCCCCACAAACTGATCAAGCAAGGGGCCAAGCTGGTGGAAAGCGCGCAGGACATTCTCGATGAACTGGATCTGCCTGTGGCGGCCGCAGTGCCCGTTCCTGCGCAGCCGGAAGCCGACGATTTTTTGGACAGCATGGGCTTCGATCCTGTCGATTCGGATACCCTCTGCCTCAGAACGGGTCTTTCGCCGCAGGCTGTTTCCATCCGCCTGCTCGAACTGGAAATTGCAGGACTGGTGAAGGGAATGCCGGGAGGAATGTACCAGCGGCTGCATTAATTTTCTTGCCCTCTTTTGTTTTTGTTTCTATGATCCACGAATCTTCGTAATCAGCGCCGCTCAATGTCATCCAATCTGCTCATCGTCGAATCGCCTTCCAAGGCCAAAACCCTGAAGAAATATCTTGGCAAGGATTTCGAAATCGTCGCAAGTTTCGGCCATGTGCGCGATCTCGTTCCGAAGCAGGGGGCGGTGGATACCGAAAACAATTTCGCGATGGACTACAAGCTGATCGAGCGCAATGCGAGGCACGTGGACGAGATAATCAGGGCGGCGGGGGATGCCGACCGGATCTATCTTGCGACCGACCCGGACAGGGAGGGGGAGGCGATTGCCTGGCATATTTCGGAGATACTCGCCAGCAAGCCCAAGCTCAGGATGAAGCCCCTCAAGCGCGTGGCCTTCTACGAGATCACGGAGTCCGCAGTGAAGGATGCGGTCGCCCATCCCAGGGACATTTCCATGCCGCTCGTCAATGCGCAGCAGGCGCGGCGCGCGCTCGACTATCTGGTCGGCTTCAATCTTTCCCCCCTGCTCTGGCGCAAGGTGAGGCCGGGCCTTTCCGCGGGCAGGGTGCAGAGCCCGGCATTGCGCCTGATCACCGAGAGGGAGCTGGAAATCCAGAACTTCAAGGCTCGCGAATACTGGACCATCCATCTCGACAGCCACAAGGGAGCGGACCCTTTCACGGCCAAACTTTTCCAGTACAAGGGGGAAAAGCTCAAGCAGTTCGACATCCCGAACGAGGAAAGAGAGAAGGAGATCGTCGCCGAGTTTCTCTCGGACAAGGATGCTTCGGGCAGGATCGTCAATGTCGAGAAAAAGCGCAAGCTTCGCCATGCGGCGCCGCCCTTCACCACGTCCACCCTGCAGCAGGAAGCGGTCAGGAAGCTCGGCATGACGACCGAGCGGACCATGCGCATCGCCCAGCAGCTTTATGAAGGGATCGACATAGGCGGCTCGACAGTGGGCCTCATCACCTACATGAGGACCGATTCGCTTTCGCTCGCCGGGGAGGCGATCCAGGAAATGAGGGATTATGTCTCCCGAACCTTCGATGCAGGATACCTGCCCAGGCAGCCCAACTTTTACAAGAGCAAGGCCAAGAATGCCCAGGAAGCGCACGAGGCGATTCGCCCCACCTCGATTTTGAGGACGCCCGAGAGCGTGTCGAAATACCTCAACCAGGATCAGGCGAGGCTGTACGAGATGATCTGGAAAAGGGCGATCGCGAGCCAGATGAGTCCGGCCCAGTTCGATACCGTGAGCCTCGACATTTCCCTGGTCCATCCCGATTCGCTGTTCCGGGCGACCGGCCAGACTCTGGTCTTCCCGGGCTTCATCGCCGTCTATCGGGAGGGGGTGGACGACGAGGAGGATTCGGAAGAGGGGAAATTGCCCCAGCTCGCGGAAGGCGAAACCGTTCCGGTGGACAAGCTCTACGGGGAACAGCATTTCACGCAGCCGCCCCCAAGGTACAGCGAGGCATCTCTCGTCAAGACGCTGGAAGAATACGGCATAGGCAGGCCCTCGACCTACGCCTCCATCATATCGACCCTGCTCGATCGCGAATACGTGACGCTCGACAAGAAGCGCTTCATGCCCACCGACGTGGGCTATGTGGTCAACCGCTTTCTCACCGAGCATTTTTCCTCCTACCTGGACTACGATTTCACCGCCAACCTGGAGGATCAGCTCGATTCGATTTCGGCGGGAACCCGCGACTGGATACCGCTTCTCGAGGAGTTCTGGAAAGGCTTTTCCTCCCTCATCGAGGAAAAGAAGAACATTTCCAGGAAGGAAGTCACGCAGGAACTCTTGGACGAGGCCTGCCCGAAATGCGGCAAGCCGCTTTGCATGAGGCTTGGGAAAAGGGGAAGGTTCATCGGCTGCAGCGGTTTTCCCGAATGCGATTACACCCGGAACATGGGCGAGGAAGGGGCGGATTCCGCGAACGAGCCCAGGATGCTCGGTGTGGACGAGGCTTCCGGCCAGTCCGTCATGCTCCTCAAGGGTCCCTACGGCCATTATCTTCAGGTCGGGGAGGGAGCGGAGGGGAAGAAGCCCAGGCGCGTTTCATGGCCGAAGGAAATCCCCGTCGAATCGGCCGGCATGGACGCTGCGAGGCAACTGCTTTCCCTTCCCAGGGAAGTGGGCATCCATCCCGAAACGGGCAAGAAGATCGTGGCGAATATCGGTCGCTTCGGCCCCTACGTCAACCACGACGGGACGTTCAAGTCGATTCCGAAATCCGAGAGCGTATTCACCATAGACCTGGACCGGGCGGTTGCCCTGCTTGCAGAGGCAAGGACCGACAAGAATCTGCTGAGGGAACTGGGAAATCATCCGGACGGCAAACCGGTTTCCGTCTACAGCGGAAAATACGGGCCTTACGTCAAGCATGGCCGAGAAAACGCGAAAATCCCCTCGGGATACGATGCCGACACGGTAACGCTGGAAGCCGCCCTGGAAGCGCTTTCTCTCAAGGCCGAAAAGCCGGCCAGGGGAAAGGCGAAACCCGCGAAGAAAGCGCCCGCGAAGAAGGCTGC
>JAJZRP010000035.1 GCA_021802655.1 Pseudomonadota bacterium | reverse complement strand
AATCGGCGCTGGCGGATTCGGTATGCGACCCCAACGGCCTAGACATTCCCGCACGAATGGCGCTGTTCAGTCGACTGTTCATGGTGAAATCCATGCATATCATGTAAATCGACGTGCCGCTGGTATAAACTATCCAGTGATGACGCCCGACTTTACAACGGCAGGAGGTGCACGATGAACGACCGCATTACGATTGACCCGGCGATATGCCACGGCAAACCTTGCATTCGCGGGTTACGCTATCCTGTCGAGAACTTGCTGGAATGGCTGGCCAGCGGCATGAGCATCGAGGAGATCCTGGCCGATTACGAGGATCTCGAACGCGAAGACATTCTTGCAGCGCTCTCCTATGCGGCCAGGTTGTCCCATATCAAGAGACTGGATCGCCTGGTTGCATGAAGTTTCTCATTGACGCAACTGCCTCGGCGTTTTGCAGATTGGCTGATCGAAGCGGGGCACAATGCGCTGCATACCCTGGACCTGCCGATGAAAAACAGGACGACTGACAATGAGATCGTCGCCATCGCAGGACGCGAAAATCGCATTGTCGTCAGCAAAGACGCCGATTTCGTGCAGACTTTCCTAGTGAAAGGCGAACCGTCGCTGCTGCTGATCTCGACCGGCAATATCACCAATGCCGAACTTGAGACGTTGTTGCGAAAGAACCTGAGCGGAATAGAAGGTGCTTTCGTTGCAAACCGCTTTGTCGAAATCACCCGCGATGTCATGATTATTCACGAATAACACATCGTGGCGGAGAGGGAGGGATTGTGCCGGTCTCGCCCTGGCGCGATCCCGTCATCCCTTCGGGACCGCGCTTCGCACGTCCTGCGTCGCCCTCCCACCGGTCGGGCTTCTGGTCGAACCCGAGGGTTCTCATCCCTCTGCCAATGAAAATGCCCCTCGAAAGGGGCATTTTCATAACCTGGCGGAGAGGGAGGGATTCGAACCCTCGGTAGACTTGCGCCTACGCCTGATTTCGAGTCAGGTACATTCGACCACTCTGCCACCTCTCCTGCGATGCGCAATTCTACCAGCTTATCGACCCTTTGTTGAGCGCGATAAGGGTTTCCTCATCCTTTGGTGATAAACTGTTGCCGGTGCCGAAACCGGAGACAGGCTATTCCGACCGTAACGACATTTACCCGAAGATCCTTGGCCGGGCTATTTTCAAGGGGATGCGCGCTTCTTGCACTGGCCATGCTGGGAAGCTGCGGCAGTTCCGAATGGCATGCCCCGCCCTTCGGCTCGACCCATGAACTCATCATCGCGACAGTCAACGGACCGACCACCTTTTTCGAGGATTCCCAGGGCAACTTCGCGGGCTTCGAGCACGATCTCGCCAGCCTCTTCGCGCAAAAACTCGGGATGAGCGCGAAATTCGTGGTGTACGCCAACAGGGAACAGCTCATGCAGGCCCTCGCCAGGGGAAAGGCGCATCTTGCCGCAGCAGGACTTGCCGTGTCCCCTGACGGCATGGAATCCGGTCTGAAATTCGGCCCGGCCTATTTCAAGGTCCAGCCCCAGCTCGCCTACAACCAGTCTGAACCGAAGCCCAAAAGCCTTGCCGAACTATCGGGCAAGCGCATCGGATACATCAGCGACCCCGGCCTCGATGCATTGCTCAGGGCGCAGAAGGCGACCTATCCCGGCGTCGATTTCAGCGAACTGAAGAAGGATTCGAGCGACGAGTTGCTCTCTTCCGTATCCGAAGGGACGGCCGATTACGCGATCGCCTATTCCAACCAGATCGACATCGCCGAGCATTATTATCCGAACATCGATACCGCATTCGACGTCGGTCCGCAGGTCAGCCTCGCCTGGGCTTTTCCGGAGAACGCCGACCCCGATCTGCTGCAAAAAGCACGGGGTTTCTTCGCCGGCATCGAAAAGGACGGCACCCTCTCGCGCATCGTCGACCGCTATTACGGCCATATCTACAGGCTGGAGCAGGCCGACATCGTGGGATTCCTCGGCAAGATGGACCGCCAGCTCGACACCCTGCGCCCCTATTTCGAGGATGCCGAGGAAGTCACGGGAATAGACTGGCGGCTGCTCGCAGCGCTCGCCTACCAGGAATCCCATTGGGACGCGCATGCGACTTCCCCAACCGGCGTGCGCGGAATCATGATGCTCACGGGCGACACCGCGGACAGGCTGAATGTCAGCGACAGGCTGGACCCCAGGCAGAGCATCCTCGCCGGAGCGCGCTATCTCGCCATGCTGAAGGACGAGATCCCGTCCGAAGTCAGGGAGCCCGACAGGACCTGGTTTGCGCTCGCCGCCTACAACGTCGGGACGGCGCACCTGGAAGATGCGATGCAGCTCGCCAAACGGCAGAAAAAAAACCCCGATTCGTGGGTGGATCTGAAAGACGTCCTGCCGCTCCTGAGCAGGCCGGGTTATTTCGGCACGGTCCCGCACGGATTCGCGCGAGGCGGGGAAGCGGTCATCATGGTCGGGAGCATACGCAACTACTACGACATCCTGACCAAATACAAACCTGCTCATGTCCCGGTATTCAAGACGAACTTCTAGCATCATGAAACCAGTTCTGATCCTTTTTCTATCTTTCCTCGCAGGCTGCGCAGGGACCCCGCCCCCCCAGGCGAAACCCGAGCCCGTCGCCCCCAGAATGACGGTTCAACCGAAAATCGCGCTGGTTCTGGGAGGGGGAGCTGCGCGCGGCTTCGCCCATATCGGGGTGATCAAGGCCCTCGAAGCGCAGGGCATCCATCCCGACATCGTGGTCGGCACCAGCGCGGGAGCCGTGGTGGGCGCCCTTTATGCCGCAGGCTACAGCGGATTCAGCCTGCAGAAAATCGCCCTCAGGGTGGACGAGAGCAGCGTCGGGGACTGGACGTTGTCGGAGCGCGGCTTCATCAAGGGGGAATCGCTGCAGAACTTCGTCAACCGCGAAGTGAACAACCGCCCGCTGGAAAAGCTCGGCAAGCCCTTCGCGGCCATTGCGACGGACCTTCAGTCCGGGGAGATGGTGGCGTTTCGCACCGGCAACACCGGCATGGCGGTGCGAGCTTCCAGCAGCGTTCCGGGCATTTTCCAGCCGGTCAGGATCAACGGGCGCGACTATGTGGACGGCGGGCTGGTGAGCCCGGTTCCCGTCAGGGCGGCGAGAAGCATGGGGGCGGATATCGTGATCGCAGTGGATATTTCGAGCAGGCCGAAATATGCCAGGATCGGCGACGCAATGGACATCCTGCTGCAGACCTTCACCATCATGGAGCAGTCGATCACGCGCTTCGAAATCAACGAAGCCGATGTGGTGATCCGGCCCGCCATAGGCAACATGGATGCGACCGACTTCGAGGGCAGGCACCTGGCGATCATGGAAGGGGAAAAGGCAGGGCTCGCCGCAGTCCCCCTCATCAGGCAGAGGATCGCCAGGCTCAACAACTGAGGTTCGGCCTGACCGAAACTTCAGGCAATCTTCTCCATCCCGCCCATATAGGGGCGAAGAACTTCTGGAATAATCACACTGCCATCCGCTTCCTGGTTGTTTTCCAGGATCGCGACGAGCGTCCTGCCGACCGCGAGTCCGGAGCCGTTCAGGGTATGCACCAGCTCGTTCCTGCCCGATTCCGTCTTATACCTCGCCTGCATGCGCCTCGCCTGGAAGGCCTCGAAATTGCTGCACGAGGAAATTTCCCTGTAGGCTTTCTGCGCGGGGAGCCAGACCTCGATGTCGTAGGTCTTGGCAGCTGAAAAACCCATGTCCCCGCTGCACAGGGAAACCACCCGGTAGGGCAGATCGAGCCGCCTCAGCACTTCTTCGGCATGCCCGAGAAGGGAATCGAGCGCCTCGTAGGACTTTTCCGGATGAACGATCTGCACCAGCTCGACCTTGTCGAACTGGTGCTGGCGGATCATGCCGCGAACGTCCCGCCCGTAGGAACCGGCCTCGCTCCTGAAGCAGGGGGTATGGGCGACGTATTTGATCGGGAGCGATTCGGGGGACAATATCTCGTCCCGCACGATGTTGGTCACCGGGACTTCAGCCGTGGGAATCAGATAGTATCCGTTCGAGACGGAAAAAAGATCCTCCTCGAATTTGGGCAATTGCCCCGTCCCGCGCAAAGATTCGGCATTCACCATGTAGGGAACGTAAACTTCAACATAGCCGTGCTCCGAGGTGTGCAGGTCGAGCATGAACTGTCCGAGCGCGCGGTGCAGCCTCGCGATTTCCCCCTTCATCAGAGAAAAGCGCGCGCCCGAGATCTTCACCGCAGTCTCGAAGTCGAGCATGGAGAGCCCCTCCCCCAGGGCGACATGGTCCTTGACCTCGAAGTCGCGATGCTTCGGCTGGCCCCAGCGCCTCACTTCCACGTTGTCCGCCTCGGACTGCCCGAAAGGGACGCTGTCGTGGGGAAAATTGGGAATGGAGAGCAGGAAGGCCTGCAATTTTCCCTGGATTTCATCCAGCCTCGCTTCGTTCTCCTTCAGCTCGTCCCCGAGGGAGGCGACTTCCGCGAGAATGTCCGAGGCATCCTCCCCCTTCGCCTTCTTCATGCCTATCGCTTTGGAAGCGGCATTCCGTCTC
The DNA here is from genome assembly GCA_021802655.1 of Pseudomonadota bacterium. Classification (GTDB taxonomy): domain Bacteria; phylum Pseudomonadota; class Gammaproteobacteria; order Burkholderiales; family JABEVD01; genus JABEVD01. Next base: position 17,372 of record JAJZRP010000035.1, on the reverse strand, counting down.
GCCTGCAATTCCTGGGTGCGGGTCTGCACCGTCTTCCGCTCGGCCTCGAGCCCCTGGAAAAAAGCCACGTCGAGGCTGAATTTCCTGGATTCGAGGCGCTTCGCCGCGCCCTGGATGTCGTTTCTCAGTGTCTGGATGTCTAGCATGATGGTTTTCCGTTGTATTCGTTGCAGGCGCCTGCCAATTATACGCGACATCGCCGGCATGCAAGCATCGAGATCCGCCAAGCAAAAGGGCCGCATTTGCGGCCCTTTTGCTTAAATCCTAGAACGGGATGTCGTCGTCCATGTCGTCGAAGCCGCCCTTCTGCTGGGCCTGCTGCGCGGGCCGCTGCTGCGGCGGCCTGGATTCGGAAGGCGAATCGGAAACCTCGAAGCTGTTGCCGCGGCTCCCCAGCATCTGCATCCTGTCGGCGACGATCTCGGTGGTGTAGCGATCCTGCCCTTCCTTGTCCTGCCATTTGCGGGTCTGTATCCGCCCCTCGACATAGACCTGGCTGCCCTTCTTCAGGTATTCCCCGGCGATCTCGGCCAGCTTGCCGAAGAAGGCGACCCTGTGCCATTCGGTCTTTTCCTGCTTCTCGCCGCTCTTGTCCTTCCAGTTTTCGGTGGTCGCCAGCGTGATGTTGGTGATCGCAGAGCCGTCAGGGGAATAGCGCACGTCCGGGTCCTTCCCCAGGTTTCCTATCAATATCGCCTTGTTCACAGATGCCATGTACGCTTCTCCTTTTAAATGCCGTAGCCATTGTCACATTCTATATGATTAGCCTGCCAACTCAAACCTCGGGAAACGCCTCTTAACCGGCGAACATACTCCGTGCCGGGGGCAATGCTATAATCGGAAGCGTCACAAAACCATAACAAACGCATCATGCATCCCGAACCATCCCGGGCTTCAGACATTTTCGTATGGGACAGCCAGTTCGAAACCGGGATTCGTGAACTCGACAGTCAGCACAGACATCTCGTCGACATCATCAACTCCCTGGGGCGCATCCTTTCCTCGGAAACGGAATCCTTCGAAAACGCCCTGCTCGCGGTTTTCGACGAACTGTCCGACTATGTCGTTTTCCATTTCAGTTACGAGGAAGGCCTGATGGCGCCTTTTTCCTCCGCACATGAGTCCGCCCACAGACAGTCCCATGCCGAATTCGTTCAGCAGCTTGCCGAGGCCAGGGCCGCGGCACAAATCTCCCCTTTCGAAACCACCGGAAAGATGCTCGCCTTCCTTTCCAAATGGCTGATGCTGCACATCGTCGGCACCGACAGGCGCCTCGCGAAGAAAATACTGGCTGTCGAGGCGGGCGCATCCACAGAAGAAGCGGAGCGCATGGCGGACGACTCCATGAAGAATACCGGCGAAATCCTGCTGCATGCCATGACCAGGCTCTACGACAATCTTGCCGCCCGAACCAGCGAACTCATGGAAACCAAACGCAGGCTGCGCAGGGAGATCGACGCCCACAGGCTCACCGAATTCGAACTGAGAAAACTCTCCAGCGCAGTCGAACACAGCCCGGTTTCGATCATCATCACGGACGAACGCGGATGCTTCGAATACGTCAATCCGAAATTCACCGAACTGACCGGCTACGGCTTCCACGAACTGGACGGGAAAACGCCCAGGATATTGAAGTCCGGGGAGACGCCGGACATCGCATACGAGAAGCTTTGGAAAGCCATCAGCTCGGGGCGGGAATGGTACGGCGAATTCCACAACAGGAAGAAGAACGGGGAGCTTTACTGGGATCACGCCTCCATTTCCCCGATTTTCGACTCCAGCGGAAAAATCACCCATTACGTCGCCATCCAGGAAAACATCACCGAGCGCAAACAGGCCGAGGAGCAGGTACAGCAGCAGAAGCAGTTCTCGGACGACATCATCAACGGCCTTCCTGGCATCTTCTACCTGCTCGACGAGCGCGGGCACTTCGTCAGGGTGAACCCGCAATTCTCCGAAGTCACGGGCTATTCCGGAAGCGAGATTCTGGGCATGACCGCCCTGGACTTTTTCGACGGCGAAGATCGGAACAGGGTCGCGGCATGGATAGCCGAGGTGTTCGAGAAAGGCGAATCCTGGGTCGAAGCCGATCTCGTCGTGAAAAACGGACGAAAAATTCCCTACTATTTCACCGGGCACAGGACCGGATTCAGCAGCAGGTCCGACCTCGTCGGCCTGGGCACCGACATTTCTGAAAGGCGCAAGCTCGAACAGGAACTGGTGCGCCAGGCGAGGACGGACATGCTCACAAGCCTGCCCAACCGCCGCCACTTCCTTGAACTCGCAGGTCTTGAGCTCGCCCGGGCCAATCGTTACGGCAATCTGCTTTCCGTCCTGATGATAGACTTGGACAAATTCAAATCGATCAACGACGAATACGGCCACCACACGGGAGACAAGGTGCTGGTCAAATTCGCCGAGATCTGCCGCCAGACGATGCGCGGCATGGACATCACTGGGCGCATCGGCGGCGAGGAATTCGCGGTCCTGCTTCCTGAAACGGACGAAAAACACGCGCTCGATGCTGCGGAAAGATTGAGGCTGCGCGTCTCCGAAGAAAGGATGGAATCGGCAGGGGGAAAACCCTTCCATTTCACCGCATCGATCGGGGTGGCGACCCTTTCCCCGGCAAGCTGCGACATCGACATCCTCTTGAGCGCAGCGGACAGGGCGCTTTATGAAGCGAAGCGATCCGGCCGCAACCGGGTCGTCAGCTTCAGGCCGCAGTCAGCCTGACGACGCCCTCTTCGTCGAAACCGCTCATATTGGTCTTCAGGTAGGCTACGCCTTCGGAACCGATCACCACCGCTTCGTACACCCCCTGAAGGGCGGAGAGCTGCTCGGAAAGCAGTTTCGCCTGAACTTCATCCATCAGTTTCACGTGATACATCTTGGACCGCACTGCCGGTGGCGCCTTCATCGTGATCGCGAAAAGCAGCCAGAGCACGCTCATGACGGCGCCGAAAACGAACACGGAAACATGCCCGCCGAAGCTCGCAAGCACGCCCCCCGCCGCGCCACCGGTGAACAATCCCAGCGACTGGCTGGTGTTGTAGACGCCCATCGCTGTTCCCTTGGCCGAGACAGGCGCGATCTTGGATACCAGCGAAGGCAGGCTCGCTTCCAGAATGTTGAAGGCCGTGAAGAAAAGCAGCAAAGTCGCCGCGATGCCCCAGAAGGATGTGATCAGCACCGAGAAAAGCAATTGGGAAAGGAGCAGCAGGGCAATCGCTCCGACGAACACATTCTTGAGCTTGCCCTTTTTCTCGCCGTAAATGATGAGCGGCACCATCAATATAAAGGCGAAAATCATCACCGGAAGATAAATTTTCCAGTGCTGGCTCTCGGGCATGTGCCCGGACTCGATCAGCGCCGAAGGAATCACCACGAACATCGCCATCTGCGCCGCATGCAGGCTGAAAATGCCGAAATTGAGCCTGAGCAGCTGGGCATTCTTCAACACTCCAGAGAGCTTGGCCGTCGAGACTTCGGCATCGGAATGGAAAAGCCGCCTCTCCGGATCAGGGATCATTTTCGCCACGACCAAGATCGCCGCAAGCGAAAGAATGCCGGTCAGGGCGAACATGCCCGGTACGCCTATCGCCTGATAGATCAGCGGACTCACGGCCATGGAAACGGCGAAGGTCATGCCTATCGTCGTACCGATCATCGCCATCGCTTTGGTTCTGTGCTCTTCGCGGGTCAGGTCGGCGAGCAGCGCGGTGATCGCAGCCGATATCGCCCCCGCGCCCTGGATGGAGCGGCCGACAATGATCCAGTAGATGTCGTGCGCCATGAAGGCGACGAAGCTCCCGATGGCGAATATGGCAAGGCCGAAATAAATGACGGGCTTTCTGCCGAACTTGTCGGACGCCATGCCGAAGGGAAGCTGCAGGACAGCCTGGGTGAGCCCGTACATGCCGAGCGCGAGCCCGATCAGCATATGGTCTTCGCCCCCCGGCAGCGATTTGGCGTAAATCGCGAATACCGGGAGAATCAGGAACATGCCCAGCATCCTGAGGCCGAAGATGCCTGCAAGTCCCACGCTCGCGCGCAGCTCCAGAGGCGTCATGTTGTCCGTATTTTTCGCATTCTTCATATTCCGTTTCCGCAAATTCAAATAAGACGGTATATTAGCAGGTTGAGTTCATCTTTTTTAGATTTCATGGAATACATCAGGATCCGCGGCGCCAGGACGCACAATCTCAGGAACGTCAATCTCGACCTCCCCAGAAACAGCCTCATCGTGATCACGGGGCTTTCCGGCTCGGGAAAATCCTCTCTGGCATTCGATACCCTTTATGCTGAAGGACAGCGCCGCTACGTGGAATCGCTATCGACCTATGCCAGGCAGTTCCTGCATCTCATGGAAAAGCCCGATGTCGACCTGATCGAAGGGCTCTCTCCGGCCATTTCGATCGAGCAGAAGGCGACCAGCCACAATCCGAGATCGACCGTCGGGACAGTGACCGAAATCCACGACTATTTGAGACTGCTTTTCGCAAGGGCCGGAGACCCGGTCTGCCCCGAGCACGGCATCACGCTGAAAGCCCAGAGCGTGAGCCAGATGGTCGACCATATCCTTTCATTGCCTGTCGACACCAAACTGATGATCCTCTCCCCTCTGGTGGTGGGAAGGAAAGGAGAGCAGATCGATCTCATCGACGAACTGCGCGCCCAAGGGTTCGTGAGGCTGCGGCTGGACGGCGAAATCCATGAAATAGACCATGTTCCGAAACTGCAGAAGAACAGGAAGCACACCATCGAGGTCGTTGTCGACAGGCTGAAGGTCAACATCGAGGCCAAGCAGCGCCTCGCAGAATCCCTGGAAACGGCATTGCGCCACGCAGACGGGCGGGCTCTCGCTGTAGAGATGGATACGGGAGTCGAGCATCTTTTTTCGGCGAAATTCTCCTGCCCGGTCTGCTCCTATTCGCTCCCCGAAATGGAGCCGCGGCTCTTCTCCTTCAACAATCCCATGGGGGCCTGCCCGAAATGCGACGGGCTCGGACAGGTCAGCCTTTTCGATCCCAAAAAGGTCGTCGCCTTTCCCCATCTGTCCCTCGCCTCGGGGGCGATCAAGGGATGGGACAAGCGCAACCATTTCTATTTCCAGATGCTGGCCTCCCTTGCGGCGCATTACGGCTTCGATGTCGAAGCGCCCTTCGAGTCCCTTCCGGAAACGGCGAGAAACGTCATCCTTTACGGATCCGGGCGGGAAAAGATCGAATTTTATTATCCGACAGAAAGAGGGGCGAAGCGCATCCAGCAGCATGTCTTCGAGGGCATCATCCACAACCTGGAGCGCCGCTACAGGGAAACCGATTCGGTTATGGTGAGGGAGGAGCTTTCCAGGTTCCTGACCAATAGCCCCTGTCCCGAGTGTCATGGCACCCGCTTGAGGAAAGAGGCGAGGCATGTGATGGTGGCCGGCCTCACGCTGCACGAAATCAGCCAGAAGCCCTTGAAGGATGCGCTTTCCTTTTTCGAATCCCTTTCCCTTCCCGGAAGCAAGAAGGCGGTTGCGGAAAAAATATCGCACGAAATCGTCAGCCGCCTCACCTTCCTCAACAACGTCGGGCTCGACTACCTTTCGCTGGACCGGAGCGCCGACACCCTTTCAGGCGGGGAAGCGCAGCGCATCAGGCTGGCGAGCCAGATCGGCTCCGGCCTTACCGGTGTCATGTACGTCCTCGACGAGCCTTCTATCGGGCTGCATCAGCGCGACAACACCCGGTTGCTCGACACCCTCAAGCATTTGAGGGATCTGGGCAACACGGTGATCGTGGTCGAGCACGACGAGGATGCGATAAGATGCGCCGACCATGTCGTCGACATCGGCCCGGGAGCGGGCGTCCACGGCGGCAGGATCATCGCCGAAGGGCCGCCGAAAGCCATAGAAGAAAACCCGGATTCTCTCACCGGCCTCTACCTTTGCGGGAAGAAATCCATCCCTGTCCCGAAGAACAGGGTTTGTCCTTCCGAATCGCGCTGGCTGAAGCTCAAGGGCGCCTGCGGGAACAACCTGAAAAATGTGAACCTCGATCTCCCTGTCGGCCTCTTTAGTGCCGTCACAGGAGTCTCCGGATCGGGCAAATCGACCCTGATCAACGACACGCTCTATGCCGCAGTATCCCAATCCCTCTACGGCAGCAGCCGCGATGTCTCCCCCTTTGAATCGATCACGGGAATCGAGTATTTCGACAAGGTGATCAACATGGATCAGAGCCCGATAGGCAGGACCCCCAGATCGAATCCCGCCACCTACACCGGGCTTTTCACCCCGATCAGGGAACTCTTCTCGGGCACGCCCCAATCGAGGGAGCGGGGCTACGGCCCCGGGCGGTTCTCCTTCAACGTCAAGGGCGGGAGATGCGAAGCCTGCCAGGGAGACGGCGTGATCCGGGTCGAGATGCATTTTCTCCCCGACATCTACGTGCCCTGCGACGTCTGCCATGGCAAGCGCTATAACAGGGAGACACTGGAAATCCATTACAAGGGCAGGAATATTTACGAAATCCTCGAGATGACCGTGGAAGCTGCAGCCGAATTCTTCTCTGCAGTGCCCGCCGTATCGAGGAAGCTGCAGACCCTGCTCGACGTGGGACTCGGCTACATTACGCTCGGACAGAGCGCGACCACGCTTTCCGGCGGGGAAGCGCAGCGCGTCAAGCTCTCGCTGGAACTTTCCAAGCGCGACACCGGAAGGACGCTCTACATTCTGGACGAGCCGACAACCGGGCTGCATTTCCAGGATATCGCCATGCTGCTCAAGGTGCTGCACCGCCTGCGCGAGCAGGGGAACACGGTGGTGGTGATCGAGCACAATCTGGATGTCATCAAGACGGCCGACTGGATCATCGATCTGGGTCCTGAAGGTGGAAACGGAGGAGGAGAGATTGTCGCAGAAGGGACGCCCGAATCGGTGGTTGAGAATCAACGCAGCCATACCGGACGCTATCTGGAAAAAGTGCTGCATAAATGAAAAACCCGTCACCTTATGTAAGGTGACGGGTTTGACGTTTCAGATACTATCTGGCTTATTATTCGGCTTCGGGCTGATCCATCAGCATGACCAGCGCCATGGGAGCATTGTCGCCCTGGCGGAAGCCTGCCTTCAGTATCCTGAGATAGCCGCCGTTGCGGTTCGCATAGCGGGGGCCGAGTTCGTCGAAAAGCTTGACGACCATGTCGCGGTCGCGCAACCTGTCGAAAGCGAGCCTGCGGTTCGCCAGCGAGGGCTTCTTGCCGAGGGTGATCAGGGGCTCTGCAACGCGGCGCAGTTCCTTTGCCTTGGGCAGCGTGGTCGTGATGGTTTCATGCTTCAGGAGCGAGTTGGTCATATTCCTGAGCATCGCCAGACGATGGCTGCTCGTGACGTTCAGTTTTCTCAATCCGAGACGGTGGCGCATAACTTATCCTTTCTTAAGGCTTTTCCAGCCCTGCAGGAGGCCAGTTTTCCAGTTTCATTCCCAGGGAAAGGCCGCGCGATGCGAGCACTTCCTTGATTTCGTTGAGCGACTTGCGCCCCAGGTTCGGCGCTTTCAGAAGCTCGTGCTCGGTGCACTGGATCAGGTCGCCGATGTAAAAAATGTTTTCAGACTTCAGGCAGTTGGCGCTTCTTACGGTCAACTCGAGATCGTCCACCGGTCTCAGCAGAATCGGATCGATCTGGGGCGCCTTGGGCTGCTCGGCAAGCGCGGGAGTCCCTTCCAGATCCGCAAAAATCGAGAGCTGGTCGACCAGAATCCTGGCCGCATGCCTGATCGCATCCTCGGGATCGACCACGCCGTTGGTCTCGATATTCATCACCAGCTTGTCGAGGTCGGTTCTCTGTTCCACGCGGGCGCTCTCGACAGCATAGCTGACGCGGCGCACCGGGCTGAAGGAAGCATCCAGCATGATCCTGCCGATCGCCCTGTTCTCGCCGGACTTGATGCGCACTGAACTGGGCTCATAACCACGGCCCTTCTCGACCTTGATTTCCATTTCCAGCTTGCCGCCTTTGGTCAGGTGGGCGATCACATGCTCGGGATTGACGATCTCGACATCGTGAGACGTCTCGATATCACCTGCCGTGACCTTGCCCTCGCCTTCCTTCTTCAGCGTGAGGAAAGCCTCATCGCGGTTGTGCAGCTTGAGCACGATGCCCTTGAGATTGAGCAGGATGTCGACAACGTCCTCCTGCACGCCGTCCAGGCTCGAATATTCGTGGAGAACGCCGCTGATCTGAACCTCGGTCGGGGCATAACCCGTCATCGAAGACAGCAAGATGCGACGCAGCGCATTGCCGAGCGTATGGCCGTAACCACGCTCGAAAGGTTCCATGGTGACCTTGGCATGCGTAGGTGCCAGGCTTTCGACCTCGATAATACGCGGCTTGAGTAGACTACTGCTTTGCATATCCTGATTCCCTCGGTTGCGAATTACTTGGAATACAACTCGACAACAAGATTCTCGTTGATGGTGGAAGGCAATTCCGAGCGCTGCGGCTTGGCCTTGAACACGCCCTTCATCGCCTTGGCGTCGACATCGACCCACTCGGGGAAGCCGCGCTGCTCGGCTGCTTCGACGGACGCCTTGATTCTGAGGTGCTGCTTGGCCCCTTCAGCAACTTCGACCACGTCGCCCACTTTCACCTGGTAGGAGGGAATATTGACCCGCCTGCCGTTAACCAGAATCCCGTTATGCCTGACAACCTGTCTTGCTTCGCTCCTGGAAATACCGAAACCCATCCTGTAGGCCACATTGTCCAGACGGCATTCGAGCAATTGAAGCAGATTGTCGCCGGTAATGCCGCGCCTTCTGTCGGCCTCCTTGTAGGAAAGACGGAACTGACCTTCCAGAATGCCGTAGATGCGGCGCAGCTTCTGCTTGGCGCGCAACTGGACACCGTAATCCGAAAGCCTGCCCTTCTTCTGTCCGTGCTGGCCCGGCGCATAATTCCTGCGCTCGATCGCGCACTTGTCGGAGAAACACTTTTCGCCCTTCAGGAAAAGCTTTTCGCCTTCACGCCGGCACTGACGGCACTTTGCATCGAGATTTCTAGCCACTATCAGACTCCTGAATTAAATACGGCGCTTCTTGGGCGGACGGCAGCCGTTGTGGGGAATGGGGGTCACATCCGAAATGCTGGTGATCTTGAACCCTGCCGAATTCAGCGCACGGACAGCCGACTCGCGTCCCGGGCCGGGGCCCTTGATGCGCACTTCCAGATTCTTGACGCCGCATTCCTGGGCAAGCTTGCCGGCCGTTTCCGCTGCGATCTGCGCGGCGAAGGGCGTGCTTTTCCTGGAGCCCTTGAAACCGCCGCTTCCCGAGGTCGCCCAGGAAAGCGCGTTGCCCTGGCGGTCGGTGATCGTCACGATGGTGTTGTTGAAGGAGGCATGGATATGCGCAATGCCTTCCGAAACATTCTTCTTGACCTTCTTGCGCACCCTGGTATTAGTTTTTGCCATATCGGTTCCCCTGATTATTTAGCGCGCATCGACTTGCGCGGCCCCTTGCGGGTCCGGGCATTGGTCCTGGTGCGCTGCCCGCGAACGGGAAGCCCGCGCCTGTGACGGAGGCCGCGATAGCAACCCAGATCCATCAGACGCTTGATATTCATGGACACTTCGCGGCGAAGATCGCCTTCCACCGTGATATGCGCCACCTGATCGCGCAGCTTTTCGACCTCCGCCTCGCTCAGATCCTTGATCTTGGTCGAGGTGCTGATCCCTGCCGCAGCGCAAATTTGACGTGCCCGAGTGCGACCAACACCGTAAATCGCGGTCAACGCGATTTCAGCGTGCTGATGATTCGGAATGTTAACCCCTGCTATCCGGGCCATTCGTTCACTCCAACTTAGAAAAATTGATAATTATAACACCAGAACCGATCGAAACTCAATCAGCCCTGACGTTGCTTGTGCCTGCGGTCGGTGCAAATGACGCGCACCACCCGGTTGCGGCGGATGATCTTGCAATTCCGGCAAATCTTTTTCACCGATGCCTGAACTCTCATTTTCTTCTCCTGTTACTTCGCTCTAAATGTGATTCTCACCCGGCTCAGGTCATAGGGGGTCATCTCGCAGGTGACCTTGTCCCCGGGCAATATCCGGATGTAATGCATCCTCATCTTGCCCGAAATATGCCCCAAAACCACATGTCCGTTTTCCAGCTTCACGCGGAAAGTCGCATTGGGGAGGGTTTCGAGTATCTCCCCCTGCATCTGGATCGTTTCTTCCTTCGCCATGTTACGCGCCGCCCTTGAAACTGGCCTTCTTCAGCAGGCTTTCATACTGGTTCGACATCATGTAGGCCTGAACCTGCGCCATGAAATCCATGGTCACGACCACGATGATCAGAAGCGATGTCCCGCCGAAATAGAAGGGAACATTCCACTTCACGATCAGGAATTCCGGCAGCAAACAGACCAGCGTGATGTAAAGCGCGCCGATCAGGGTGAGACGCATCATGATGCGCTCGATGTATCTCGCGGTCTGTTCCCCTGGCCTGATTCCGGGGACGAATGCACCGCTCTTCTTCAAATTGTCCGCCGTCTCCTTGGGATTGAAGACGAGCGCGGTATAGAAGAAGCAGAAAAATATGATCGCACTGGCGTACAGCAACACATAGACAGGCTGTCCCGGGGAGAGCGCATCCTTGATGTCGGAAAGCCATGAAAGCGACTTGTGGCTGCCGAACCATCCCGCCACCGTGGCGGGAAAAAGGATGATCGAGGAAGCGAATATCGGCGGGATCACCCCAGCCATGTTCAGCTTCAGCGGAAGATGCGAACTTTGCCCGCCGTAAATCTTCCTCCCAACCTGCCTCTTCGCGTAATTCACCAGTATCTTGCGCTGCCCGCGTTCGACGAAAACCACCAGAGCGGTCACCGCCACCACGCCGACCAGCAGAATCAACACCATCGGAATCGAGAATGCACCAGTACGCGCAAGCTCCAGCGTCCCGCCGATCGCATGCGGCAAGCCCGCCGCGATGCCGCTGAAGATGATCATCGAAATGCCGTTGCCTATGCCGCGCTCGGTGATCTGCTCGCCCAGCCACATCAAAAACATCGTACCCGTCACCAGCGTGATCACGGTGGTGATCCTGAACAGAAATCCCGGATCGGGAACGAGGCCCGGCTGCCCTTCGAGGGCGACCGATATCCCTATCGCCTGGAACACGGCAAGACCCAGCGTACCGTATCTCGTGTACTGCGTGATTTTCTTGCGCCCGCTTTCGCCTTCCTTCTTCAGTTGCTCAAGCTGGGGAATCACCACCGCCCCGAGCTGCAATATGATCGAAGCGGAAATGTAGGGCATGATCCCCAGCGCGAAAATCGTGAACCTGGAAAGCGCGCCCCCGGAAAACATGTTGAACATGCCGAGGATGCCGCCCTGCTGACTCTTGAAGAGATCGGACAGCACGTTCGCGTCGATTCCGGGAACCGGAATATGCGCCCCGATCCTGTAAACGATCAATGCCCCCAGCAGGAAAATCAGGCGCTTGTTCAGGTCGCCGTATTTCGCCGAAGACGCTTGCGCAGGATTCGCCAAATCAGGCCTCTACCGATCCGCCGGCAGCCTCGATCGCCGCCTTCGCACCCTTGGTTGCGGAAAGCCCCTGAAGCTTGACAGCCTTGGTGATGGCGCCGGACGCGATCACCTTGGCGTGATGCGCATCGTGCGCAACGACGCCCGACTTCTTCAGAAGCAGCAGATCGATCGTCTCGACGGGCATCTTCTCCAGATCGGAAAGCCTGACCTCGACCGTGTTTCCCGCAGTCAGGGAAACGAAGCCGCGCTTGGGCAAACGTCTTTGCAGCGGCATCTGACCGCCTTCGAAACCGACCTTGTGAAAGCCGCCGGAGCGGGATTTCTGTCCCTTGTGCCCACGCCCTGCCGTTTTGCCAAGTCCGCACCCGATTCCACGGCCCACCCTGCGCTTTGCATGCTTGGAACCTGCTGCAGGTTTGATGTCGTTCAATTGCATCTTAAGCCTCGCACTTCACTAGATAATTCACCTTGTCGATCATTCCTCGGATCGCAGGAGTGTCATCGACAACCACGGTATGGTTCATGCGGCGGAGGCCCAGGCCGCGCACGCAGGCGCGATGCGACTCCTTGGTTCCGATCACGCTCTTCACCAGCGTAACGCTGATTTTCTTGGGTTCCGCTTTTTTAGCCTTTGCCATGATTATTGCCCCAAAATTTCTTCTACGCTCTTGCCGCGCTTGGCTGCGATTTCCGAAGGCGAATTCATCGCCTGCAGGCCGTTCAGCGTCGCCCTGACCATGTTGTAGGGGTTGGTCGAGCCGATGCATTTCGCCAGCACGTTGGTCACGCCCATCACTTCGAAAATGGCGCGCATCGGTCCGCCCGCGATGATCCCGGTACCTTCCGAGGCAGGCTGCATGTAAACCTTGGCGGCGCCGTGGCGACCGATAACGGCATGATGCAAGGTACCGTTCTTGAGATCGATCTTGACCATCTTGCGGCGCGCTTCGTCCATCGCCTTTTGAACCGCAACCGGCACTTCGCGGGATTTACCCTTGCCCATACCCACGCCGCCATCGCCGTCGCCGACCACGGTGAGCGCGGCAAAGCCGAGAATCCGCCCGCCCTTCACGACTTTGGTCACGCGATTGACGCTGATCATCTTTTCCCTGAGACCGTCGCCGCGCTCCTCAGCCTGTTGTACTTTAGCCTGCATTTTCGCCATTATCTACCCCCGATCAAAACACGAGACCGTTCTCGCGCGCGGCATCAGCCAGCGCCTTGATACGACCGTGATACTTAAATCCGGAACGGTCGAAGGCAACCGTTTCGATACCTGCCTGCTTCGCCTTCTCGGCGATCCGCTTGCCAATCGCCGCAGCCGCAGCGACATTCCCGCCGTTTTTCAATTCCTTGCGAACTTCTGGTTCCAGGGTCGAGGCGCTGACCAGAACTTTTGCGCCGCTCGCATCGATGATCTGGGCATAAATATGCGAATTGCTCCGATGAATCGACAAGCGGATCGCTCTTTGCTCAGCAATTTTGGCACGGGTTTTGCGTGCTCTGCGCTGACGCGCGTCAAAGTTGATCATTTCCAGTCCTTAAATATTAAAACGACTATTTCTTCTTGGTTTCCTTGAGGATCACGACCTCGTCGGCATAGCGCACGCCCTTGCCCTTGTAAGGCTCCGGGCTGCGATAGGCGCGGATCTCCGCAGCCACCTGCCCGACTTTCTGCTTGTCGGCACCCTTGATCAGGATTTCGGTTTGCGTCGGCGTCTCCACCTTCACGCCCGCAGGCATCTTGTATGCAACCGGGTGCGAGAATCCCAGGGTCAGATTCAGGATATCCCCGGCAGCCTGGGCACGATAGCCCACCCCGACCAGGGTCAGCTTCTTCTCGAATCCCGAGGACACACCCTTCACCATGTTGGCGACCAGAGCCCTCAGCGTTCCGGACATCGCATGGGACTGGGCGGAATCGTTGGCCGCCTTGCAATGCAGCAATTCGCCTTCGGACTCCACGCTCACATAATCCGGGTAATCCTGGGAAAGGGAGCCCAGCGGACCCTTCACGGCGATTTTCCCGATTGACAGGGAAACTTCCACGTTTTTCGGCACGACGACCGGATTTTTAGCTACTCGAGACATGTTTCATCCTTATGCAACAATGCACAGCACTTCGCCGCCGATACCCGAGGCACGAGCCTTGCGATCGGTCATCACGCCCCTGGAAGTCGAGACAATCGCAACCCCCAGGCCGTTCATCACGCTGGGAATATCGGCATGCCCCTTGTAGGTGCGCAGACCGGGTCTGCTGACCCGCTCGATCTTCTCGATCACGGGGCGCCCCGCATAATATTTCAATTCGATATCCAGGGAAGGCTTGGCTTCGCTCCCGGCCACCTTGTATCCGCCGATGTAGCCCTCGTCGAGCAGCACCTTGGCGATCGACACCTTGAGCTTGGAAGAGGGAATGGATACCGTCGGCTTTTCAGCCATTTGCGCATTCCTGATACGCGTCAGCATATCGGAGATGGGATCGCTCATACTCATATGTAATAGTCTCCTACCAGCTCGCCTTGACCACGCCCGGAACCTCGCCGCGCATGATCGTTTCGCGCAGCTTGATTCTTCCCAGACCGAACTTGCTGTAAACCCCACGGCCCCTTCCCGTCAGCGCGCAGCGGTTGCGCAGCCTGACCGGGCTGGAATTTTTGGGCAGCGCCTGCAGAGCGAGACGTGCGGCATGCCGCGCTTCCTCGTCCAGGCTCATGTTGTTGATGATCGAATTCAGTTCGGCGCGCTTGGCGGCAAACTTCGCCACCGTATCGCGGCGCTTCTTTTCGCGGTTGATCAAAGCAAGTTTGGCCATTGTCTACCTCAATTCTTGAATGGAAATTTGAAGGCGGCCAGCAGCGCGCGCGCCTCTTCGTCTGTTTTCGCGGTCGTGGTAATGGTGATGTTCATGCCACGCAGCGCGTCGATCTTGTCGTATTCGATCTCGGGGAAGATGATCTGTTCCTTGACGCCCATGTTGTAGTTGCCGCGGCCGTCGAAAGATTTGGCCGAAATCCCGCGAAAATCGCGAATTCGCGGAATCGCGATCGAAATCAGGCGATCCAGGAATTCGTACATCCTGACATTGCGCAGGGTCACCTTGCAGCCCACCGGATAGCCTTCGCGGATCTTGAATCCGGCAATCGACTTCTTCGACTTGGTGACGACCGGCTTCTGGCCGGCGATTTTCTGCATGTCGCCGACAGCGAAATCCATCACCTTCTTGTCGGCGACAGCCTCACCGACACCCATGTTCAGGGTGATCTTCTCGATCCTCGGCACTTCCATGACCGACTTGTAGCCGAACTGGTTCGTCAACTCGCGAACCACCGTTTCTTTGTAAAAATCCTTTAAACGAGCCATCCTTACGCTCCGATCACTTCGCCGTTCGATTTGAAAAAACGGACCCTGCGCCCGTCTTCCAGCACCTTGACCCCGACCCTGTCTCCCGCCTTGGTCGCAGGATTGTAGATCGCGATATTGGAAACATGAATCGGCATTTCCCTGTCGACGATGCCGCCCTGCTCATTCTTGGCGGGATTGGGTTTGACGTGCTTCCTGACCTGGTTCACGCCGGTGACGAGCACATGCTCCTCATCGATCACGCGCAGCACTGCGCCGCGTTTACCCTTGTCCTTGCCCGCGATGACGATCACGTCATCGCTCTTTTTGATCTTGCGCATAAATTCTCCTATCCAAGCCTGTACGGCAGCCCTCAAAGCACTTCGGGTGCAAGGGACACGATCTTCATGAACCGCTCGTTCCTGAGTTCGCGGGTCACGGGGCCGAAAATACGCGTCCCGATCGGCTCGAACTTGTTGTTCAGCAGCACGGCGGCATTGCCGTCGAAACGGATCAGCGAACCGTCCGGGCGGCGCACGCCGCTCGCGGTCCTGACCACCACCGCATTGTAGACTTCGCCTTTCTTGACGCGTCCGCGGGGAGCGGCATCCTTGATGCTCACCTTGATGATGTCGCCAATACCGGCATAACGGCGCTTGGAACCGCCCACCACCTTGATGCACATCACCGAACGCGCACCGGTGTTGTCGGCCACATCGAGCCTGGATTGCATTTGTATCATTTTTCACACTCCAACTTATCCCGACCACGGCAACAAGGCCGTTTTGTCGACCAGTATTGGATCCCGTCCGGGTCAGGTCGCCGTTTTGGCTGAACACAAAAGAGGGGGATTATATCGCCTATCCCCCGGCATTGCAAGATTAAACCGTACGCGCCTTTTCCACCAGCCTGGACACCCGCCAGCTTTTCGTCCTGGAGAAGGGACGGCATTCCTCGATCACGACGATATCGCCGGTGTGGAATTCGTTGTTCTCGTCATGCGCATGATATTTCTTGCTGCGCTTGACGATCTTGCCGTAAAGGGGATGCTTCACCCTGCGTTCCACCAGCACGGTCACCGTCTTGTCCATCTTGTCGCTGACGACGGCGCCTGTCAGCGTACGCTTCAATTCGTTTAGTTCACTCATGACTGCCCAGCCTTCTCTTTCATGACGGTCCGAACGCGCGCGATGTCCCTGCGCACTTTTTTCATTTGACTATAGTTCGCAAGTTGCTGGGTCGAAAGCTGCATGCGCAGACCGAACTGCGTCTTCAGCAGTTCCAGCAGCTCATCTTTCAACCCGTCCTTGTCCTTTTGCCTCAATTCGCTTGCTTTCATGGCCTTATCCTACCTGACGAACGACAAATGTCGTGGAAATCGGCAACTTGGCAGCGGCAAGCCTGAAAGCTTCCCTTGCAATCGCTTCGTCCACACCTTCCATTTCGTACAACACCTTGCCCGGCTGAATCTCGGCGACCCAGTACTCCGGGCTGCCCTTGCCGTTACCCATACGCACTTCAGCCGGCTTCTTGGAGATCGGCTTGTCCGGGAAGATCCTGATCCAGATCCGTCCGCCCCGCTTGATGTGACGGGTCATGGCGCGACGTGCAGCCTCGATCTGGCGGGCAGTCAGGCGACCGCGCTCGACAGCCTTCAGGCCGAATTCGCCGAAAGATACCTTGGCGCCTCTTGTCGCAACGCCGGTATTGCGGCCTTTCTGCTGTTTACGGAATTTCGTTCTAGACGGCTGCAGCATTTTTCACTCCTGTTTTCCTGGCCTTCTTCTCCGGCTCTGCCGGCTGGGCAGCAGGCGCTTCAACCCTGCTCGCCTCGCCCTTGTAAACCCAAACCTTGACGCCGATCACCCCATAGGTGGTCTTGGCCTCGGAAACGCCGTAATCGATATCCGCGCGCAGGGTATGCAGCGGCACGCGTCCTTCCCTGTACCACTCGCGCCTGGCGATCTCGATGCCGTTCAGACGCCCGGAACTCATGATCTTGATGCCCTGTGCGCCGAGGCGCATGGCATTCGTCATCGCGCGCTTCATCGCGCGACGGAACATGATCCGCTTCTCCAGCTGCTGGGCAATGCTGTCGGCGATCAGCTTGGCATCGATTTCAGGCTTCCTGATTTCCTCGATGTTGATATGCACCGGAACGCCCATCATTTTCTGCAGCTGCGCGCGCAAGACTTCGATGTCCTCGCCCTTCTTGCCGATCACGATGCCGGGGCGCGAGCTGTATATCGTGATGCGCGCATTCTTGGCAGGGCGCTCGATGACGATCTTGCCGACCGATGCATGCGCGAGCTTCTTGCCGAGGAATTCCCTGACCTGGATGTCTTCGAGCAGCATGGAAGGAAACTTCTTGCTGTTGGCGTACCATTTGGACGACCAGTTTTTCAGTACGGATAACCGAAATCCTGTCGGATGAATTTTCTGACCCATTACCTATCCTTTATAAAGGGCATCAAATGCCCACAGT
>JAJZRP010000034.1 GCA_021802655.1 Pseudomonadota bacterium | reverse complement strand
CTTACGCAAATTGACCGCTCTCGGTTAAGAGCGGTCAAACATGCATATAGGTTGTCTCAAATGGGCACGAGCGAAATTACGGATGGTAGGGCTTGAAGCCGTATTTTCCGAAAATCGCCAATGCCTTGGGCGACTTGAGGAAATTCACCCATGCCTTGGCAGCTTCCGGATTGGCCGCATCCTTGAGCACCCCCGCGGCATAGATTGCCGTGGCATTGTGCTGGGGGGGGATATTCACGAAGCTGATGGGGTTTCCTGCCTGTTCCTGGAAAACGGCTTCTGATTTCCAGGTCACGCCCGCATCGGCCATGCCCTTCATGAGGAACATCGGGCTTTGCCGGTGATGGATATGGGTCAGGATGGTTTCCCCGTTTTTGACCTTGATGTCATAAACCTGACGCACCAATTCTTCCCCACCAGCCTTGGCGAGCGAAGCCTTGATCTGTCTCGCTATGCCCTCGAATTCAGGATTGGGCATGACGAGGCGGACCCCGGGTTTGCCCAGATCCTTGAGGGAGGCGATATGTGCCGGATTGCCCTTGGGAACCATGATGGTAAGACCATTGGTGGCATAGGGAACCGGCTTGCCATTGAGCAATCCCTTGTTTGCCATTTCGCTGACGCGTTTCATGCCTGCAGCATAGACATCGGCTTTCACCGTCCAGGTCATGTTGCCGACCGTGATGGTGCCGCCCAATTCGATCTGTTTGGCGAGCAGTCCAGGCGGAATCGTTTCATAGTAGATCTTGCCGCGCAATTCGGGATGTTCTTCTTCGAATGCCGCAACCAGAGGAGCCATGGCGAAGTAATAGTTTCCCCCCACGAAAATCGAAAGCTTCGGGTTGATGGGATTGCCATGGAAATCCGGCAGATTGTCGACCTCCGGAACGGTGAATTCCAGGCCTCTTTCGGTGACCGGATTGTTTTTGCCCTGACTCCATGGCGGATAAACACGGGATGCATCGTCTGCTGCAAAAGCAGCAGACGTCATTGCCATGAAACATCCGAGTCCAATGGTAAGAAACTGTTTGCGCATGGCCTTTCTCCTATTTTGCGTACTGGAACCCGGCAAAGCCGAGTTCGGGCAGCGTCCCGACGATGCCGGGTGTCAGAACTGCGCCAGGGATCAGGTGGTTGGTGAATTCCGCAACCATCTGGGGCACGGTCAGGTTATCGGGATTGACGCCTTTCTTGTGCAGATTGTGCGAGACCTCGAAAATCGCATTATGGCATGCCAGGAATACCACGCCGCGCGCCTGCAGAACCGGAATGCTGTTGTCTTCTGGAGAATAGACGCCGGATTCATCCTCGAAGTTCTTCGGATCGGCGTGAGCCGCCTGGGGAATCTTCAGGAAGCTGTTTTCCTTGAATTTGTCCCCGATGAGTTTCGAAAGCTGATATTTGTCCCAGAGATATTGATCATAGAGCGCCAAATGGGCAGGTCCGTGGGTTGCCGATACGACCAGGAAATCAGGATGCTTGAACGCCCAAATCTGGGTATTCATCGAATTGCGCATGAGGTTGAGCCATGGGCCTGCTATGTCGGTATTGTCCCATACCTGCTTGACTTTCCCCTTGTAGTGAAGGACCAGTTTCAGGGCTTCGTTATCCCACTGATCAGGCTTGGTGAGGATCATCGGCACTTCCTTGAAATCGCGGCGACGCGGCGCACGATCGAGAGCCGCCATCAATTCCTTCAGCGTCTTCGCACCTCCCTGCGCCAGCGAAGGAAGAGGGGCTTCTGCCGCCTTGGCAATGCCGCTTCCCAGGGCCACGCCTGCAAGGCCGGTTTTTGCCACGATGCCCAACATGTCTCGACGTGTCATATCCATGATCGGTGTTCTCCTTTGTTGTGATGGTCCATTGTAGGCCGCCATTTGCGGTAACGTCTGTTCAGGACGATGAATCATTCCCGTTTGCTGATGTCCGAAAATTATACAGAATGCTGATAGATGGGTTACAAATTAAGCGAGTATAATCGACCTGAAAAACAGATCAAGGGAATACAGGATGCGCATCACGTTACGCCAGTTGCAGATTTTTGTAGCCGTTGCACGCACTTCGAGCACGACCGAGGCGGGAAAAAGCCTTCCCCTTTCACAGTCTGCAACCAGCGCTGCCATCAACGACATAGAAAGCCTGCTCAACACCCAGTTGTTCGACCGGGTCGGAAAGCGCCTCGTGCTCAATGACAACGGACGGCTGCTTCTGCCCAATGCGCTGGCCCTGATCGAGGGCGCAATCGATCTCGAGCAGCAATTCTCGACTGCCCAGACCGGCATGGTTTCCCAATTACGTTTGGGAGCGAGTACGACCATAGGCAATTACATTCTGCCCGGCCTGCTTGCCGGTTGTCGCAGGATAAAGCAATTCGGAGAATGCGAAGCGGTACCCAGCATGCGCGTGGACATTGCCAATAGTTCCAAAATCGCCGAAGCGGTAGTCAATTACGAGATTGATGCCGGATTCATCGAAGGACATTGCCATGTGCCGAATCTCGAAGTCATTCCCTGGATTCAGGATGAACTTTTGATCGTCGCTTCTCCGGCCCATGCCATAGTCCGCAAGGGCAGGGTGGATCTCGATACACTTCAGCAGGCCCACTGGCTGATGCGGGAATCGGGGTCAGGCACACGAGAAACGGTGGAATACGAATTGCTGAGGCATTTGAGCCATCTCAACATCGGGATGGAATTCGGTGGAGCGGAAGCGATCAAGCGGGCAACGGCAGAGGGACTCGGAATAAGCTGCCTGTCGCGATGGGCCGTTGCAGACTATCTCGATAGCGGGCAGCTCGTCGTTCTGGAAACGGAATTGCCCAAGCTGACCCGGAAATTCCACATCATCCTGCACAAGCAGAAATATCTGTCGGATAACCTGAAGCATTTTCTGAACCATTGTGCGGGAAACGAGATGTTCACATCGTCGTTCAAGCATAACGAAGCCGATTGCCTGCCGCTGACATGAATACGCCAATCCAACAAACTAATCAATGTGATAAATTTCATATCCCATAGTCGTTACGTTTTCGATACGAAACAAATGACGCTATCGGAATTGATTTTAGGGTCGGCAAATTCCTCTCCGCCTAGCCTTGCTGCAAAATCCTTCCCATTGACCTTGGAGTTCAGTATTTCCGCAACTGCCCTGATTACCTTGTCTCCGACCAGATACCCATAGGTGTCGTTGATTTTCTTGAAATGGTCGATTCCTTTCCGAGGAAGCGCTTTCGTCCAGAATCCGGGAAGTGGCCTTTTCGAATCCACGGCAATTGAAAATCCCGGTCAGGTTGAAGTTTAACGATTTCCTGCGGGCTCTGTTCCGGTTGGTTCTGCAGGTTCAGCATGCACTTAGGGAAGCCCTGGATCAGGTCTTTCCTGAGACGCCGGAAACGCGATGGGGTATCATCCTGCCTCAATACTTGAGGAGAAAAGCATGGTTTCAAAACTGGAAGCAACACTAGGCGAAGTGGCTTTTGTGGAAGGCCCGAACGGGCTAGGACTGATCGAGGTGAAGAATTCTGCCGGAACTGCCACCATCGCTCTGCAGGGAGCGCAGCTGCTTTCCTGGGCGCCCGTCGGCGAAAAGCCCGTGATATGGCTCTCTGGAAAAGCTAACTATCTGAAAGGGAAATCGGTGAGGGGGGGCATTCCCATTTGCTGGCCCTGGTTCGGACCGCATCCGGAAGAGCCTTCCCATCCAGCCCACGGTTTCGCCAGGAACCTCGACTGGGAAGTGGCCGGGACGAAAAGCCTGACGGATGCGACTCAAGTCGTTCTACGCCTGATTCCGAACGAGATATCCTGGCCCTATCCTTCCGAACTGGAATGCCGGATCAAGGTGGGCAGAACATTGGAAATGGATTTGATTACCAGGAATGCCGGGCTTGAGCCTTTTACCATGGGATGCGCCCTGCACACCTATTTCGAGGTCGGCGACGTAAGAACGGTCGAAATCCTGGGGCTGGAGGAAGCCTTCTATATCGACAAGGTGAACGGCGGCAAAAAACGGCAATCCGGCCCCGTGACCGTGAATTCTGAAGTCGACAGGATCTATCTCGACACAGCGTCGGACTGTTTGATTCGCGACCCTGGTTATAATCGCACCATCCGAGTGGAAAAAGAGGGGAGCCGCTCGACCGTGGTGTGGAATCCATGGATGGAGAAGGCGGACAAAATGGGTGACCTCGGAGATAAAGGATACCTGAACATGCTGTGCGTCGAGAGCTGCAATGCGGCAGATGATGTCGTCACCGTCCCTCCAGGAAAATCGCACCGCCTCTCGGTCAGGTATTCGATCCTCGCATGAAGCCTTATGCACCATAAGCATGCCCTAATGCACTCGAATGCACCAGAAATGACTCCTTGTTTTGCGTGATTCTTTTAATATCAAATAATTTCAATACGATAATGTCTGGCACGGACATTGCAATACGATGATTGGCTTCATTCCATCATGAAAGGAACCATCATGAACGATTACGAAATCATCGGCGAAATCGCATTCGAGTTGTGCCTGATACTGTCTTTCATCTCACTGGATGAAATCCTGACGAGGAAAAAGGAGAAACAGTGTCGTGAAAAATCCGGAAGGTTCGACTTCGATGGATGGTCAACATAAAGAAGTCGAGTCGCCTGGATGTTCATTGCTTTCAGATCACCCGGACTCCCTCGCTATCGAGCATGCCGACGAGGGCAATGAGCGGCAATCCGATCAGCGCGTTGGGGTCATTTCCATGCATGGATGCGATCAAGGCAATACCCAACCCTTCTGATTTTGCGCTCCCTGCGCAATGATAGGGCTCCTCGATTTTCAGATAGTTCTCGATCTGGGCATCTGAATAGTTGCGGAATGAAACGGAGCATGGGACGATGGTCGAGTGGATGCGTTCTTCCCGGCTGTTGTACAGACAAAGCGCGCTGTGGAAGACGACCGTTTTGCCGCGCATCGCTTTCAGTTGCCTGAATGCGTTATCGAAAGTGTAAGGCTTGCCGAGTTGCATGTCTTCCAGAACCGCAACCTGGTCGCATCCGATGACGAGCGCGTCACGATGCGACATCCCCACCTTTTTGGCCTTTTCCCGGGCAAGCCGCAATGCGGTGTTCTCGGGCGATTCTCCGGACATGGGCGTTTCGTCGATTTCCGGAGATTCGACATCGAATGGAAGGCGCAGCCGCTCCAGCAACATGCGGCGATAGACCGAGGAAGAGGCGAGTATCAGCTTGCTCAATTGCACTCCAGGGAAAAGGGGCTCATTTTGACAGAAAAAACAAAAAAATATACAATTGCATGCTTATGTCCGAGCTGACCGTCATAGATGGATTCGAATTTGCCAGAATGGGCAGGTCGCTCAGCGGAAAAGCGGACGTCTCGCGCATGGACAGACTGGCCGATTTATTGTATTCCAAGTCGGGGCAGGTTGACTATGCGCTGACCGGCGAAGTCGATGCAGAGGACGATTTTCTGCTGCATCTTGCAATAGATGGAGTACTCCATCTGAGGTGCCAGCGTTGTCTGGGGGATATCGAATACCCGCTGGAGCTGAGAACCGGCCTGAAGCTCGTGAAGGAAGAATCGGACCTCCCGGACATCGAGGAGGAAGATCCGGAAGTGGACAGCATTGTCGTCAGGGACAAGATGGAAATTTTGTCCATGATCGAGGATGAAATCCTGCTCGACCTGCCTTTCTCTCCAAGGCATGCAACATGCGAGAGCGGCGGTGAAGGCGTCAGGGAATCCCCTTTTTCGATCCTGAAGGACAGGATCTAGATAGCATTTTTATAGGAGTCGAACATGGCAGTTCAACAGAACAAGAAATCCCCTTCCAAGCGCGGCATGCACAGGGCGCACGATTTTCTGACCAACCCGCCGCTCGCAGTGGAAGCCTCCACAGGCGAAATCCATCTGCGCCATCATGTCAGCCCGAACGGCTTTTATCGCGGCAAGAAAGTGGCGAAGGGCAAGAGCGAGTAAGACAGCCTCGGGATGGTTTTCGTCCTCTCCGGCGGTTCCGGTTTTTCGGCCTGAACTCAGCAAGGATTTATGGATATCACGGTTGCTATCGATTGCATGGGCGGGGACCACGGCCCCGGGGTGACTGTTCCTGCTGCTTTGAACTTCCTCAGGGAGCATCCCGAAGCGGGTGCCGTTCTGGTCGGCGCCGCCGAGACCATAGAGGCGGAATTGAAGGCCGGGAATGCAGCCGTTTCCTCGCGCCTGCGCATCCAGCCCGCGAGCGAAGTGGTCGAGATGCACGACCCTCCGGCTGCCGCGCTCAAGAACAAGAAGGATTCCTCGATGCGCGTCGCGATCAATCTCGTGAAGGGCGGCGAGGCCCAGGCCTGCGTCAGCGCGGGCAATACCGGCGCATTGATGGCGATTTCCCGCTTCGTTCTGAAGATGGTCCCAGGCGTGGAAAGGCCGGCGATCATCACCCTTTTGCCGACGCTCAAGGGGCATACCTACATGCTGGACATGGGGGCCAACGTCGATTGCAGTGCGGAAAATCTGCTTCAGTTCGCAGTCATGGGTTCGATCCTCGTTTCTTCAGTGGAGCAGATCGAAAAGCCGCGCGTAGGCCTGCTCAACGTGGGTGAAGAGGAAATCAAGGGCAACGAGGTGGTGAAGCGCGCTGCCGATCTCCTGAAGGCCAGCGGACTCAATTTTGTCGGAAATGTCGAAGGGGACGGCATCTTCAAGGGAGCAGCGGAGGTCGTGGTTTGCGACGGTTTCGTCGGCAATGTCGCCCTGAAAACGTCCGAAGGACTCGCCCACATGCTGGCCACCTTTCTCAGGGAAGAATACGGCAAAAATCTCTTCACCCGTATTGCCGGACTGATCTCTTTGCCCGTGATCAATGCCTTCAAACACCGCGTCGATCCTCGCCGCTACAACGGTGCAAGCCTTCTCGGACTGAAAGGGATCGTCATCAAGAGTCACGGCTCGGCAGATGCCTATTCCTTCCAGTGCGCACTGGAGCGTGCACTGGAAGAGGCGAGAAGCGGGATGCTCAACGAACTCGGCATGCGCATGCAAATCATGAACCCGCAGCCTGCAGGAGAGGCCTGATGTATTCCAGGATTATCGGTACCGGAAGCCACCTTCCCGAGAAAATTCTCTCGAATCACGACCTCGAAAAGATGGTCGATACGTCCCACGACTGGATTTTCTCCAGGACCGGCATCAATGAGCGGCATATCGCAGGAGAAAACGAACTGGCGAGCGATCTCGCGGTCCCTGCAAGCCGCAGGGCCATGGAATCCGCGGGAATTGAAGCTGACGAGATCGATCTCGTCATCGTCGCAACAACCACCCCGGATATGCTCTTTCCAAGCACGGCCACGATACTCCAGTCCAAGCTCGGCATCAGGAACAATTGCCCCGCTTTCGATGTCCAGGCCGTCTGCACCGGCTTCATCTATGCGCTTGCCACAGCCGACTGCTATCTGAAATCCGGAAAATACCGGCATGCGCTTGTCGTCGGGACCGAAGTGCTGTCCAGGATCATCGACTGGACGGACCGCTCGACCTGCGTGCTTTTCGGGGACGGGGCGGGGGCAGTCGTGCTGAAGTCCGGCGAGACGCCCGGCATTCTTTCCTCGCACCTTCATGCCGACGGCAGCTACAATCCCATTCTTGCGGCACCGGGAAGGGTTTGCAATGGAAAAATACGGGGCTCTCCCTTCGTTTCCATGAACGGCAATGCCGTGTTCAAGATCGCCGTCAATGTCCTTGAGCAGGTCGCCGAAGAGGCCATGCAGGCCAACCGGATGTCGCCTTCGGATATCGACTGGCTCGTTCCGCACCAGGCCAATATCAGGATCATCGAAGCAACCGCCAAAAAGCTTTCCATGGACATGGAAAGGGTGGTCGTGACGGTGGACAGGCACGGCAACACTTCAGCCGCATCCATACCGCTCGCGCTGGATCATGTGGCGCGTGAAGGGCGCTTCAGGGAAGGGGAAACCCTGCTCATGGAAGGCGTGGGGGGCGGCATCACATGGGGCTCGCTGCTCCTGAAATGGTGATTTTCTCAACAACCTATCTTTCCAGATGAAATACGCATTTGTTTTTCCGGGTCAGGGCTCCCAATCCATCGGCATGATGAGCGGATTCGACGATTTTCCGATCGTGCGCGAAACCTTCTGGCAAGCGTCCGACATACTCCGTCAGGATTTATGGAAACTGGCCGCCGAAGGACCTGCGGATGCGCTCAATCAGACCGTCAATACCCAGCCCCTGATGCTCGCGGCAGGGGTTGCGATCTACCGGGCCTGGACGCAGCTCTCGGCTTCGCGCCCCGCGATTCTCGCAGGCCACAGCCTGGGGGAATATTCCGCGCTCGTCGCATCGAACGCGATTGCCTTCGAGGACGCATTGCCGCTCGTACGCTTTCGCGCCCTTGCCATGCAGGAAGCCGTACCCGAAGGAACGGGAGGAATCGCGGCGGTACTCGGGCTCGAAGATGAAGTCGTAAAGGAAGTGTGCCTCGCCGCTGCGCAGGGGGAAGTGCTGGAAGCGGTCAACTTCAATTCTCCCGGCCAGGTGGTGATAGCCGGCCATCGTGATGCGGTATTGCGGGGCATGGAAGCTGTGAAGGAGAAGGGAGCGAAGCGGGCCATCATGCTTCCCATGAGCGTGCCTTCCCACTGTTCCCTGATGAAGCCCGCGGCGCAGGCCCTGGATGGCTATCTGAAGAATGTGCGCATAGGCAGGCCGGAGATTCCCGTGCTGCACAATGTCGATGTGAAGCCCCATGTCGAACCCGAAGCAATCCGGGCCGCGCTGGTAAACCAGCTGGATCATCCGGTCAGATGGGTCGAAACCATTCGCACAATTTTCCAGGAGGGCATCGGGCAAGCCGCCGAATGCGGCCCCGGAAAGGTGCTGGCCGGGCTCAACAAGCGCATCGAGCCGGCACAGACCGTTGTGGCATTGACGGATGGCGCAGCACTCAGGGATGCGGCCGATACATTGAACAGGGAGGGAGCATGCTGAAAGGACAGATTGCGCTCGTCACTGGCGCAAGCCGCGGAATAGGAAGGGCGATCGCCCTGGATCTGGGGAAACACGGCGCGACCGTGATCGGGACTGCGACCAGCGAATCCGGCGCACAATCCATAACCAGTTACCTTGGGGAAGCCGGCGTATCCGGCAGGGGACTCGTCCTCGACGTCAATGACGCTGCCGCGATCGATGCAGCCCTCGGTCTGATCAGGAGCGAATTCGGGGAGATTGCCATTCTCGTCAACAATGCCGGAATCACCCGCGACAATCTCGTCATGCGCATGACGGATGCCGAATGGGACGACATCATGGCGACCAACCTGAAATCCATATTCAGGATGAGCCGGGCTGTTCTGCGCGCCATGGTGAAGGCCAGATACGGCAGGATCATCAACATCTCGTCGGTTGTCGGCGCCATGGGCAATGCGGGTCAGGCCAACTACGCTGCGGCGAAGGCCGGGATTTTCGGCTTCAGCAAATCGCTGGCGCGTGAAGTCGGAAGCCGCAATGTGACCGTCAACAGCATCGCGCCCGGATTCATCGATACCGACATGACGCGCGCCCTGTCGGATGCCCAGCGCGACGCCCTGATCCAGCATGTACCGCTGGGCCGCCTGGGGCAGGCCGAAGACGTTGCGGCAGCCGTGACATTCCTCGCATCCCCTGCCGCAGGCTACATTACCGGCAGCACCCTGCATGTCAACGGCGGACTTCACATGGAATAATGTTGCCCATGCATTTTGCATTGGTGCCAAATTTGGTAAAATGATTCGTTTTTTTGTAAATCAACATTAAAGGTTAGAGGCAACAATGGAAAACATCGAACAGCGCGTCAAAAAAATAGTCGCCGAGCAGCTCGGCGTGAGCGAAGCCGAGGTCAAGAATGCCTCGTCATTTGTTGATGACCTTGGGGCCGATTCGCTCGATACGGTTGAACTCGTCATGGCGCTCGAGGAGGAATTCGAATGTGAAATTCCCGACGAAGAAGCCGAGAAGATCACCACCGTGCAGCAGGCCATCGATTACGTTGTAGCGCATCAGAACTGATCCGCCTCAATCCTTGCCAGAGGAGAGAAGTTGACCAAACGCAGAGTAGTGATCACCGGCCTGGGCATCGTCTCGCCTGTCGGAATCGGCGTGGATGAAGCCTGGGCCAATGTGACCGCGGGTAAATCCGGCATCACCCGAATCACCCGGTTCGATGCTTCCTCCTTTTCTTCCCAGATCGCAGGGGAAGTCAAGGGGTTCGACGTGACCGCCTATCTCCCCGCCAAGGAAGCGCGCCGCATGGATACCTTCATCCATTACGGCATGGCCGCCGCCATGGAGGCCTTCAAGGATTCCGGGCTGGAAGTCACCGAAAAAAATGCCGAAATGATCGGCGTCAACATCGGTTCCGGAATCGGAGGACTTCCGTCGATCGAGGAAACCCACAACGTTTATCTTGCAGGCGGATCGCGGAAGATTTCCCCGTTTTTCATCCCGGGCACCATCATCAACATGATCTCCGGGAATTTCTCGATCATGTACGGACTGAAGGGGCCGAATCTTGCCATGGTGACGGCCTGCACCACGGCGACTCACTGCATCGGCAACTCGGCGAGGATGATCGAGTACGGGGATGCCGACGTGATGGTGGCCGGCGGCTCCGAATCGACGGTCTGCCCGCTGGCGATAGGCGGATTCGGCGCAGCAAGGGCGCTCAGCACGCGCAACGACGATCCCGCCACCTCGTCCCGCCCATGGGACATCGGGCGGGACGGCTTCGTCCTCGGAGAGGGGGCGGGCGTGCTTGTTCTGGAAGAGTTCGAGCATGCCAGGGCGCGGGGCGCGAAAATCTACGCAGAATTGTCGGGCTTCGGCATGAGCGCCGACGCCTACCACATGACGGCGCCCTGCGAAGACGGTGAAGGCGCGGCGCGCTGCATGATGCACGCCTTGAGGAACGCGGGATTGAATCCGGACGAAGTCGATTACGTCAATGCGCACGGCACATCCACCCCCCTGGGGGACATCGCCGAAACGGTGGCGCTCAAGCGCTTTTTCGGCGACCATGCCGGAAAACTTGCCGTCAGTTCGACGAAATCCATGACGGGCCATCTGCTCGGTGCAGCCGGCGGCATCGAGGCGGTTTTCTCGGCGCTGAGCGTCCATCACCAGGTCGCGCCGCCGACGATCAATCTTTTCGAGCAGGATCCGCAGTGCGATCTGGATTTCGTTCCGAATGTCGCGAGGCAGATGAACATCGATGTGGCGATTTCGAACTCGTTCGGCTTCGGCGGCACTAACGGAACGATCGTCTTCAAGAAACTCTAGCCCGAGATGGTACTGGTAAATGGCGTATTTACCGATTCCGTCAAGGCGAACGACCGCGGTTTGATGTACGGGGACGGAGTATTCCGTACCCTGCGCATCGAACACGGCGCGCCAAGACACTGGGATCGCCATTACCGCAAGCTGAATCGCGATTGCGCTGCCTTGGGCATAGCCTGCCCTCCCGCTGCGCTTCTTGCAAACGAATTGAATCTCGCTGCAGAAGAATCCCCCGATTGCGTGGCGAAAATCGTCGTCACCCGCGGGCCCGGCGAGCGGGGCTACTTTCCCGAGCCTGCTGTCGACCCCACCCGCATCATCCTGACGAGCCCGATCCCTGATCATGTAAAACATGGCGAAATCAGGGCGCACCTTTGCAAGCTCAGGCTGTCCCGGCAACCCGCGCTTGCCGGAATCAAGCATCTCAACCGGATCGAGAACATCCTGGCCAGGATGGAATGGCGCGATCCGGGCATTGCGGAAGGCATATTGCTCGATGCCGAAGGGAGCGTCATCGAAGGCACGATGAGCAGCCTTTTCCTGTACCGGGAAGGTGTTCTGGTTGCGCCGGACCTCTCCCTTTGCGGGGTGGACGGCGTCCAGCGGGAGCGCGTGCTGGAATACGCCTGCGAAAAAAACATCCCGGTTGAGATCAAGCCATTCGGAATCGATTTCCTTGAACAGGCCGACGAAGTTTTCCTGGTCAACAGCGTGATAGGGCTGTGGCAAGTCGTCTCCCTGGAAAATTCAAGCTGGCAAAAGGGCGCATTCTGCGAAGCGCTGAGGAGCCGGCTGCAATGAGAAAGGTGTCTCTCTTTCTTCTTATCTGCGCTTTTGCGCTCGCCTATTATCTGTTCCATCCCCATCCCATTGCCAAAACGCCGGTGGCATTCACGCTCGAGCAGGGAAGCCTCAGGCATGCCGCAAAACAGATGACGGAAGCAGGCGTGATCGGCAATTCCCTGCCTTTCGAAATGCTCGCAAGGGTGATGGGCAAGGCATCCTCCATCAAGGCCGGGAACTACGAACTGGATGCTCCGGCCTCCCCGCTGCAGCTCCTAGAGAAGATCACCGAAGGCGATTTCACCCAGAGCAAGATCATGCTTGTCGAAGGCGACACTTTCAGGGATTTGCGTCGGATGCTCGATGAAAACCCGGATGTCAGGCATGATTCTGCGAAACTGTCGGACGCCGAAATTTTATCGAGGCTGGGAGCGCCCCTTTCCTCGCCGGAAGGCCTGTTCTTCCCGGACACCTACTATTTCGCGAAGGGTCAGAGCGATTTCTCCATACTCGGGAGAGCCTATGTGCTGATGGAAAAGCGCCTGGATAAGCAATGGCAGGGCAGGGAAGCCGGGTTGCCTTTCTCCAATCCATACCAGGCCCTGACGCTCGCCTCCATCGTCGAAAAGGAAACCGGCAAGGCTGCGGAGCGGCCGATGATCGCGGCAGTTTTCATCAACCGCCTGAAGCTCGGAATGAAACTTCAAACCGATCCTTCGGTCATTTACGGTCTTGGCGAGCATTTCGACGGCAACCTGAGGAAAGGCGATCTTTTGACCGATCAGCCTTATAATACCTATACCAGAGGCGGGCTGCCGCCCACCCCGATCTCCATGCCGGGATTGAAATCGATCGATGCTGTGCTGCATCCTGCGGACTCCACGGCGCTGTATTTCGTGGCCAGGGGAGACGGCACTTCCTACTTCTCCAGTTCCCTGGCCGAGCATAATCGCGCGGTGAACCGGTACCAGAAGAAATGAAAAAAGCCAGATTCATCACCCTCGAAGGCATAGACGGCGCAGGCAAGAGCACCCAGATGAGCCGGATCGAAGCCGCTCTTGAAAGCCGCGGCATCGGCTACCTGATGACGCGGGAACCTGGCGGCACGATCCTGGGCGAAAAGCTGCGGGACATCCTGCTGCATCAGGACATGCATGCGGAAACGGAAGCGCTCCTGATGTTCGCTTCCCGCGCCGAGCATCTTTACAGCGTCATCAGGCCCGCTCTGGAAGCGGGAACCTGGGTGATTTCGGACCGCTTCACCGATGCCAGCTTCGCTTACCAGGGAGGGGGCAGGGGACTCGATTACGGGAAACTCGCCATGCTGGAGCAATGGGTTCAGGGCACATTCCAGCCGGATCTCACCCTGCTCTTCGATGTGCCTGTCGAAGTGGCCAGAAAAAGGCTGATGAAAAACGCCTCCCTCGACCGCTTCGAACATGAAAGGGAAGCTTTCTTCGACAGGGTTCGAGGCGCCTATCTCGACCGGGCTGCGCGTTTTCCCGAGCGATTCGTCGTGATCGATTCCGGGCTCCCTCCGGATGTAATTGGTGTAGAACTTGAAGAAATAATTGCAAGATTATGTTTATGATAACTTATCCATGGCAAAAAGAGCTCATGGAGAAGCTGCTGCGGAGCAGGGAAACCCTGCCGCACGCGCTCATCCTGAAGGGGCGGAGCGGCACGGGAAAACTCGATTTCGCCAATCGTCTTGCCCAGTCCCTGTTGTGCGAATCGCCTCATGAAAACGGGGAAGCCTGCGATGCATGCCAGGCCTGTTCGTGGTTTGCCAACGGACTTCATCCGGACTTCAGGAGCATCGAGCCGGAAATCGATGTTTCCGATTCCGGCAGGAAATCGAACCGGATCACCATCGACCCGATCCGCTCCCTTGCAGAGTTCACGAACATGACGACGCATCGCAACGGCTACCGGATCATCCTGATTCATCCTGCGGATGCAATGAATCTGCCGGCTGCCAATGCACTGCTCAAGACGCTGGAAGAACCCCCGGGGAAAACGCTTTTCATTCTGGTGACTGCGAGGCCAAACCAGCTTTTGCCGACCGTGATGAGCCGCTGCCATGCGCTGGCGATGCCTTTTCCGAAGCCTGTTGAAGGGGAGGCTTGGCTTCGCGAGAAAGGCATAACCAATCCCGCCCCCTTCCTTGCCGAAGCGGGTCATGCCCCGCTCGCAGCCCTTGAGTTGGCGAGCGAAGATTCCTCCCTAAAAAACAGGTTCCTGAACGAGATCGGATCATCGTCGCTCGATCCGATCGCAGTCGCGGAGGCTTTCCAGAAAACGGAGCTGTCCCTGGTATTGCGCTGGCTGCAGAAATGGTGCCATGATCTCGCAAGCTTCGCCTTTTCCGGGAAAATACGCTACTTTCCGGATTTGTCGGATAGAATCAGGGCGGTTTCCGCCAAAACGGATAAAATCGAGCTGGCGCGATTCCAGCGGAAATTGTGCGATGCCCAAAGGGTATCCGGCCATCCGGTCAATGCCAGACTGTTCATCGAGGAGATGATTTTGACTTATCGAGCGCTGACGGAATCGAAATGAAACCGAACGTTTTCTCCTTTTCCATCAAGGACAAAAATGCCCTTTATTCGGCCTATATGCCGCATGTCCAGGGGGGGGGGCTGTTCATCCCGACCGAAAAGCCTTACAGGCTGAACGACGAAGTGTACATGCTGCTCGGGCTGCCGGAAGAAGCCGCAAAGCTTCCCGTTTCCGGGAAAGTGGTCTGGATCACTCCGCCCAATGCAATGGGAAGCCGTACCCAGGGAATAGGCATCCGCTTCGGAGACGACGAGAACGGCAAACTGGTGAACTCGAAGATAGAAAAGATCCTCGCCGGGATGTCCAAATCCACCCGGCCCACTCATACGATGTAGCCATGCTGGTCGATTCGCATTGCCATATCAATTTTCCGGAATTTTCCGAAAATCTGGACTCGGTGCTTCGCGCGATGAAGGACAACGGGGTGATTGCCGCCCTGTGCGTCGGGGTCAATCTCGAGGATTTCCCGAGCATCAGAACAATCGCCGAGACCCATCCTGAAATTTATGCATCGGTCGGCGTCCATCCGGATTACGAGGTGGAAGAGCCCACGGTCGAAGCCATCCTGAATCTTGCGCATCACCCCAAGGTGATTGCCATAGGCGAGACGGGACTGGATTATTTCAGACTGGAAGGCGATCTCGAATGGCAAAGGGAGCGGTTCCGCAACCATATCCGCGCAGCCAGAAAAATAGGCAAACCCATCATCGTGCACACCCGGGAAGCCGCAAGCGACACCTTGCGCATCATGAGGGAGGAGGGGGCTGCGGAAGTCGGCGGAATCATGCACTGCTTCACCGAAATCTGGGAAGTCGCGCAGGCAGCGATGGAAATGAATTTTTATATCTCGTTTTCAGGCATCGTCACCTTCAAGAAAGCGCTGGAACTGAAGGAAGTCGCGAAGCGGGTGCCCCTCGACAGGATGCTGGTCGAGACCGATTCCCCCTACCTTGCGCCTGTTCCCTACAGAGGAAAGACCAACCAGCCCGCCTATGTGAAGCATGTCGCCGAAGAAATCGCCCTGCTGAAAGGCATTTCCTTCGAGGAAGTGGCTCATGCCACGACGCAGAATTTCTCCAGGCTTTTCGGCCTGGAGATCGGGAATCAGGCCTAAGCCTTTGCAGGCTGCTAAGCCGTTAGCCTGTTCAACACATAGGGCAGGATGCCGCCCTGTCTGTAGTACTCGACTTCGATCGGGGTGTCTATCCTGAGCAGCAGCGACACCTGCTCGACGCTGCCGTCCCTGCGACGGATCACCAGGGTGACATCCTGCTGCGGCGCGATGTCGCTCCCCACCAGAACATCGAAGGTTTCGCTGCCGTCGAGCTTCAGGCTCCGGGCCGTCGTTCCTCCCTTGAACTGACAGGGCAGGACCCCCATCCCCACCAGATTGCTGCGATGGATGCGCTCGAAACTCGAAGCGATCACGGCTTTGACGCCGAGCAGCCTGGTTCCCTTCGCGGCCCAGTCGCGGGACGAACCGGTGCCGTATTCCTCCCCTGCGAATACCAGGGTCGGGATGTTTTCCGCAACGTATCGCATTGCCGCATCATAGATGCTGGTGGTTTCTCCGTGGCAAAGGGTGACGCCGCCTTCGGAACCCGGAATCATCAGGTTTCTGATCCTGACGTTGGCGAAAGTGCCGCGCATCATGACTTCGTGGTTGCCGCGCCGGGAGCCGTAGCTGTTGAAATCTTCGACGCCGACATGGTGATCCGTCAGGTATTTTCCGGCCGGGGAAGATGCCTTGATCCCGCCTGCGGGGCTGATATGGTCCGTCGTGACGGAGTCGCCGAAAATGCCGAGCGCGCGTGCGCCGAGGATGTCCCCGACATGGATCTGCTGGCCCTTGAAGAAGGGCGGCTCCTGAATGTAGGTCGAATCCCCGTCCCATTCGTAGACCGCCCCGCGCGAGGAGGAGACCTTTTCCCAGAGCGGATTGTCCCTGGTGAAATCGGCATAGAGTTCGCGATAAACAGCAGGATCTGTCGCAAAGGCCATGACAGCGGCGATCTCGTCGCCCGAAGGCCAGATGTCCTTGAGGTAGACCGGCCTGTTCTGCCTGTCGAACCCGAGCGGATCGCGGGCGGGATCGATGTTCACCGTGCCGGCAATGGCGAAAGCGACGACAAGAGGCGGACTCATCAGGAAATTCGCCTTGATGTTCTGGTGTATCCTGGCCTCGAAATTCCTGTTTCCGGAAAGCACGGCTGCTGCGACGACATCGTTTTTGACGATCGCATCCTCGATGTGCGCTTCGAGCGGGCCGGAATTGCCGATGCAGGTCGTGCAGCCATAGCCGACCAGGGAAAAGCCGAGTTCATCGAGATAGGATTGCAGCCCTGCATTTTCGAGATAGCGGGTCACGACGCGGGAACCGGGGGCGAGAGAAGTCTTGATCCTGGGGTCGACCTTGAGGCCCTTTTCGACCGCTTTTTTGGCAAGCAGGCCTGCGGCGAGCAGAACGCCGGGGTTGGACGTGTTGGTACAGGAAGTGATTGCCGCGATCAGCACGTCGCCGTTGCCGATGCTGCCCCCGCCTTCGACGGGATATCGCATCCCTGGCGCATTCCCTGATTTGCCGTAACCGCCTTCTGCCTGGGGCTTTTCGATGAGGGCGGAAAAAGCCTTTCCGAGCCCGGAAAGCTCTATCCTGTCCTGAGGACGCTTCGGCCCTGCCACGCTCGGGGCGATCGATTCCAGGTCGATTTCGATGACCCGGGTGTAATCGCATTCTCCGGCGAGCGGAATTCCGAACAGGCCCTGGGCAACGCAATAGGATTTCAGCGCATCGATTTCCTCGGGCGTGCGCCCCGTCGCCCTGAAATAGCCGCATGTCGCATCGTCGACCGGAAAGAAGCCCATCGTGGCGCCGTATTCCGGGGCCATGTTGGCGATGGTCGCGCGGTCCGGAACGGGGAGCGACGCGGCTCCCTCGCCGAAGAATTCGACGAATTTCCCGACCACTTTCGCAGCCCTCAGCTTTTCCGTGATGCTGAGCACGAGATCGGTCGCGGTCACCCCGGCACGCAGCTTTCCGGTCAGATTCACCCCGATCACGTCAGGCGTCAGGAAATAGACGGGCTGTCCGAGCATGCCGGCTTCTGCCTCGATTCCGCCCACTCCCCAGCCCACGACGCCGATGCCGTTGATCATCGTGGTATGGGAATCCGTTCCGACCAGGGTATCGGGGAAATAGACGTTCTCCTGGGAGAGCACGCCTCGCGCCAGATATTCCAGATTGACCTGGTGAACGATCCCTATGCCGGGCGGAACGACCTTGAAGGTATCGAACGCCTGCATTCCCCACTTGAGGAACTGGTAGCGCTCCCCGTTGCGGGAAAATTCCAGGGCCATGTTGAGTTCGAGCGCATCGGGGGAACGGTAATGATCCACCTGGATGGAATGGTCAACGACCAGGTCGACAGGTACGAGCGGTTCGATGATCCCCGGGTCCTTGCCCAGTCGCTGCGCGGCATTTCGCATCGCGGCAAGATCGGCGAGGAGCGGCACGCCGGTGAAATCCTGAAGCACGATGCGCGCGACGACGAAGGGAATTTCTTCCGTCCGTGCATCGCTCGGCTTCCAGCCGGCCAGTTGCTTCACATGGGCCTCGGATATCCTTTTGCCGTCGTAATTGCGCAAAACGGATTCGAGCACGATCCGTATCGATACGGGTAAGCGGGAGATTTTCCCGAGCCCGGCTTCCTCCAGGGCTGCAAGGGAATAATAACTTCCCGTTTTTCCCGACGCCAGGGTGAATTGTCTGAGTGAATTGTAAAGATTGTGGCCCATCGGCGCTCCTCGAAGCATCAGCTTATGCAAACCTGTAATGATACCGAGTGAAGGGCCTGAGCGAAAGTCCGCGCGCATAGGACAAACACCGATGCCTTCTCTTCCGTTTTTCCATACCAAGATTAAGCGAAATGCTCATTACTTCGATACCCCGGCGTGATCATAATCAATCAAAATCGTTAAATGCGTATAGATAGAGTTTAATTATTGCAAGACAACGAAAAGGAGAGCGCGTCATGAACACCTATATCGAAGACGAATTCATCCATGGCGCGAGCCTTCCCGTGGACGAGGAGCATCCGGACTTCTGCGCGGACGACATGGTATACGATGTCACGCAGATTTATTTCAACGAAATCGGGCAGCGGGCTCTCCTGACCGTGGAGCAGGAAAGGCATCTGTCGCGCCTCGTCAGGCAGGGCGATTTCGATGCCAGGCAGAAGATGATCGAGCACAATCTGAGGCTCGTCGTCAATATCGCCAAACGCTATGCCAATCGCGGCGTCACCTTGCTCGATCTGATCGAGGAAGGCAATCTCGGGCTGATCCATGCGCTGGAAAAATTCGATCCCGAACTGGGTTTTCGCTTCTCCACCTATGCGACCTGGTGGATCAGGCAGAACATCGAGCGCGCCATCATGAACCAGTCCCGCACCATCAGGCTGCCGGTGCATGTCGTGAAGGAGCTCAATGCCATCCTGAAGGTGATGCGGAACATGGAAAACGACGAGGACATCGAAAACAATGCCGAGAATGTCGCAGCACGCCTCAACATCCCTGTCGAAACCGTCAGGTGGACGCTGCGCCAGAACGAACGGATGGTTTCCCTGGATGCGCCGCTCGACATCGACCCCATGCTTTCCATAGGCGAATCGATTCAGGACGAGCAGAATCTGCCGCCCGACCTGATGTTGGAGCAGGCCGAAATGCAGAAAATCGTGGTGGAATGGATAGAGGATCTCGGCGCCAAGCAAAAGGAAGTGATCGAGAAGCGCTACGGCTTCAACGGGGAGGAAACCATGACGCTGGAGCAGCTTGCGAAATGCATGGGACTCACCCGGGAAAGAATCAGGCAGATCCAGATCGAAGCGCTGCAGCAGCTCAGGAAGCGTTTCGCCAGCAACGGCATCCACAAGGAAATGCTGCTATAGCTTTTTCATTTCATAAAGCAAATCCAGCGCCTGCCGCGGACTGAGGCCGTCGATGTCGGTCTCTTCCAGGAGGCGCAGGGCAGGGTGGGGCTCAGGCTCGGGCGCGCTTCCCGAGAAAAGGTCTCCCTGTCTTTCCGCAACCTGTTCTTCCAGCTTCAGAAGATACTTTTTCGCAGTCCTGATCACGCTGCCCGGGATGCCCGCGAGCGCTGCAACCTGAAGGCCGTAGCTCTGGCTTGCAGGCCCCTGGTTCACGCTGTGCAGAAAAACGATGTGATGCTGGTGTTCCACTGCGGCAAGGTGCACGTTGACCGCCTGGGGGTATTCCGCCTCGATCTGGGTCAGCTCGAAATAGTGCGTGGCGAACAGCGACAGGGAGCGGTTTCTTTCCAGCAGGTGCCTTGCGATCGACCAGGCGAGCGCCAGGCCGTCGAAAGTCGATGTGCCCCGCCCGACTTCGTCCATCAGCACGAGGCTGGATTCCGTGGCATTGTTGAGGATGTTCGCGGCTTCGGTCATTTCGACCATGAAGGTGGAGCGCCCTCCGGCGATGTCGTCGGATGCGCCGATGCGCGTGAAGATCCGGTCGAGCACGCCGAGCGTCGCGCTTTTTGCAGGCACGAACGATCCGGCATGCGCAAGCAGGGCGATCAGCGCGACCTGCCTCATGTAAGTCGATTTACCGCCCATGTTCGGGCCAGTGATGACCAGCATCCTTCTGGAAGCATCGAGCCAGGTATCGTTCTCGATGAAATTGTCGATCTGGCTTTCCACGACAGGATGCCTTCCGCCTTCTATCCTGATCGAAGGTTCGTCGCAAAACACCGGCTCGACAAATCCCAGGCCCAGCGCGCGCTCCGAAAATGCGGCAAGGACATCGGCCTCCGCTGCGGCAGCTCCGATATGCTGCAATGTTTCGACGAAGGGAAGCAGTTTTTCGAGCAGCTCTTCGTAAAGCCGCTTTTCGCTCGCCAGGGCCTTGTCCTGCGCGGAAAGCGCCCGGTCCTCGAAAGCCTTGAGTTCTGGGGTGATGTAGCGCTCCGCATTCTTGAGCGTCTGGCGGCGCCTGTAATCGTCCGGAACGTTGGCCGACTGCGCCATGGACACTTCGATATAAAAGCCGTGGACCCTGTTGTATTCGACTTTCAGCGTCGCAATCCCGGTCCTTTGCCTCTCGCGGGTCTCGAGTTCGAGCAGGAATTCGCCGCAATTGTTCTGGATCGCGCGCAATTCGTCGAGTTCGGCATCGTAGCCGTCCCGGATCACGCCGCCTTCCCGCAATACCGCAGAGGGCTCGTCCTGGAGCGCGCTCTTCAGAAGATGCAGCAGGGATTGCGGCACGTCGAGCAGGGATGCGAGTTCCTTCAGACGCGACGCCTCCCGCTGCTCCAGCATGGCCGAGAGGGAGGGCATGAGCGCGAGACTGTCCCTCAGCCCGGAAAGATCCCTGGGCCTTGCGCTTTTCAGGGCGATGCGGGTGGTGATGCGCTCCATGTCGGCGCAGCCCTTGAGCAGCTTCAGGACGGACCTGCAATCCGTTTGCAGATCGGAGACTGCCGCAAGCCGTTTCTCGATGACCGGCCTGCTCTTGAGGGGATGATGCAGCCAGTGGCGCATCAGGCGGCTCCCCATGTTCGTCGCGCACACATCCATGAGCGCATGCAGGGTGGGGGAGGGCTCCCCCCTCAGCGTTTCGGTGATTTCCAGGTTGCGCCTCGTCGCAGCATCCATGTTGAGGAAGGCGTCGATGCGCTCGACCTTCAGTTCCTTCACATGGTTGAGGTCGCTCCCCTGGGTCAGCCTCGCATAATCGAGCAGGGCGCCTGCCGCCTGTATCGAAGGGACATGGCCTTCGCAGCCGAAACCTTCCAGGTCGCGGGTTTCGAATTGCCTGGAAAGGGTTCTGGAGGCGGACTCGAATTCGAAATGCCAGGTAGGCAGGCGCCTCGTGCAAAATCGCGGATCGTCGAAATCGGCATCTTCCGGGATCAGGATTTCGGAAGGCTTGAGCCTTTCGAGCTCGCTCTGCAGGTTCGAACGATCCGTTTCCAGGATGCAGAAGCGCCCGGCGGCGAGATTGAGCCAGGCGAGTCCGAGCTTCTTTTCCGAAAAACAGAACGCGAGCAGCAGGCTGTCCCGGTTCTCTTCCATGAGTGCGGAATCGGTGAGGGTTCCCGGGGTGATGATGCGGGTGACCTTGCGCTCGACGGGGCCTTTGCTTGTCGCAGGGTCCCCGATCTGCTCGCAGATCGCGACCGATTCGCCCATCCTGACGAGCCGCGCGAGGTATTGTTCCGCGGCATGGTAGGGAACGCCCGCCATCTTGATCGGCTCGCCGTTGGAGGCGCCGCGACGGGTGAGGGTGATGTCGAGGAGCTTCGCCGCCTTTTCGGCATCCTCGAAGAACAGCTCGTAGAAATCCCCCATCCGGTAGAACAGCAGCATGTCGGGGTGGCCGGATTTGATGCGCAGGTACTGCTGCATGACCGGGGTATGGTTGCCTGTGTTTTCCAATTCGATTGCTTGCTGGTTGATTTGTCTGGTTTGATGCAGCCTTTGAAGTTTGCCGCAGTCCTCGGGGATTGGCAACCCCGCAGGCGACTGCTTTTACGGCAAGGGTGACCGCCCCGGGTTTTTGGTTTACATTAACCTTCATGTCCGAAACGCCGCCAGACGCCCTGCTTTTCATCACCCCTGGCTGCCCGCACTGCGCGGGCGTTCTGGAGGGGCTGGGCGAGCCGGTCAAGCAGATGCTGATCGGGAAAATGACGGTGGTGAATGTCGCCGCGCATCCCGAACTGGCCGCCGAATATGGCGTGCGCTCCGACGCATGCCATCTGCTCGGGCTTGCC
>JAJZRP010000033.1 GCA_021802655.1 Pseudomonadota bacterium | reverse complement strand
TGAGCCGGTCTCTCGCCCAGAGCAAGAAATTTCCGCCCATCCTGATTCACCTTATTTCAAGCGGGGAAGCGAGCGGGACGCTGGCTCACATGCTGGAACGGGCGAGCCATCAGCAGGAGCAGGAAATGGAAAACAAGACGGCATGGCTTACCGGCCTCATGGAACCGGTGCTCATCGTGGTAATGGGCGGGGTCGTTCTTCTGATCGTTCTGGCAATCATGCTCCCCATCATCGAGATGAATCAGCTGGTTAGATGATCTGCGCGGGGGCTTATTGGGTGGGCGCCTTTGGAGCGCCGACAACCCCTTCAATGCCTGTCCGAAGCAATTCGGCCACCTTCTGTGCAGTCGCCGGTCGACTGAAATAGAAGCCCTGCCCCTCGCTGCAACCCCGGGCCTGCAGGAATGCCAGTTGTTCGCGTGTTTCCACACCTTCGGCGATGACGCGCTGATTGAGGCTTTTCCCCAGACCGATAACTGCGGCCACGATTGCAGCATCGTCAGAATCATCGGTGACCTGCGTGATGCCATGCATGAAAGACTTGTCGATCTTCAGGGTGTCGACCGGGAAACGCTTCAGATAACTCAAGCCCGAATAACCCGTACCGAAGTCATCGATCGCAAGCCGCACACCTATGGCCTTGAGATCCTTGAGTACAGAGACAGCCGCGTCTGCATCATGCATGAGCACACTTTCGGTCAGTTCGAGTTCGAGATAGCGCGGTGCGAGCCCGGCATCCTTCAGGATACCTGTCAAGTTTTCCAGAAAATCCTTGTGCCTGAACTGCACGGCAGAGATGTTGACCGCCACCGGTATGGGAGGCAAGCCTGCGTTCTGCCAGGCACGAGCTTGTTTACAGGCTTCGCGCAGAATCCATGCGCCGATCGGCACGATGAGGCCGCTGTCTTCGGCGATCCATATATACTCCCCGGGGAAAATCAGGCCCCGATGCGGATGCCGCCAGCGGGCGAGCGCCTCGACGCCGACAATCGCGCCGCTTTGAAGATCGATTATCGGCTGGTAATGCAGCAGGAATTCCTGCCGTCCCAGGGCAAGCCGCAGGTCGGTTTCAATGGTAAGCCGCTGGACGGCTCGGGCATTCATGTCCTGCTCGAAGAATTTATAGTTGTTGCCGCCGTTTTCCTTGGCATGGTACATCGCGGTGTCCGCACTCTTGATCAGGGAATCCGCATCCTGACCATCGTCCGGGTAGATGCTGATACCGATACTCGCGTCGACATGGATATCGTGCCGGTCGATGTGATGGGGCTGCGCGAGCGCTGAGAGCATCTTTCGGGCAGAAAGCGCCGCGTCTTCGGCGTGCTCGACATCGGCAAGCAGTATGATGAATTCATCTCCACCCTGGCGGCTGACGGTGTCCGAGTGGCGCACGCACTCGACCAGACGTTGCGCAATCGACATTAGCAGCTGATCCCCAACCGTGTGCCCCAGGGAGTCGTTGATGTTTTTGAATCGGTCCACATCCAGGAACATCACCGCAAGTTGCCTGTCTTGGCGGCGGGCCAACTCGATTGCCTGGCCAATCCGGTCATGCATCAGTATTCGATTGGGCAGGTCGGTGAGAACATCGTGATGGGCCAAGTGGTCCAGTTGAGCCTTGGAGGACTGAACCTGTTCCGCCAGCTTCTGTGCTTCAATTGTAGCGATGACCAGGTTTGCATTCGCTTGCTGCAGCATGGTTATGTGATCGTCGGAAGCTGCCTGTTTCGTCTCTGCCGCGCGAACTTCCCACTTGCGCAAATGTGCAAGATCTTCTCCTGCATTGGCCAATACATCGCGACTCGAAACCGCGGATTCGTCGTGAAGGACAGTGTCTCTTCCCCGTCTCCTGTCCTTTCCGCGAACAGTCAGCGGCCTGTCTTTTCCAGCCGGACCGGATGGCTCCGGGATCTCATCGGTATCAGAAGCGCTGCCCATGTCCTTTCCATTCCTTAGCGCCATCGATCAGCTGTCGCTATGGATACGACATAGGCCGACCTGTCATGATTCCAGTGTAGTCAGACAGGGCATTTTTGCTGAGAGAAATACCTTCGTCAGTAATGTCGTACAAGCGAATGTCCTTGCTGTGCTCGCTGCCACGAATCTTGACGACCGAGCAGGCACGCTTGAACTGCCCCACGATTTCGACATAACGCTGCACGATGATCGCATCAGCGAGAAAAGCGCTCCCGAATGGGCTGAAGCGCAAATCGGTGTAGCGGTCTTCCAGTTCAGAGGTCATCAATATGGTCACGCCCATGTCTGTCAGCTCGGCAATCATCCGGTACAACGATCCGCGAAAGTCTTCGTGAAACTCTGGTGCCAATGCCAGTTCGAATCCGGACAAGGAGTCGATGACGACGCGCCTTGCCTTCATTCGATGAATCATTTCGATCAGGTCATGCAGGATTTGATCAATCGACAAATCCAGGCAACGCGTGTTGATCACGCCGACTTGCCCGGCCTTGACCAGCCTGTTCAGCTCGTTGCTCAGCAGTTGGCCGGGGCTCTTCTCGAACGCTGCAATGACACCTGCTTCGCCCCTCTTGACCCCTTCGGCGAGAAATTCCGTCGCCAATACGGTTTTTCCGGAACCGGATGGCCCGACCACGAGCAGCGAATAGCCAGCCGGCAAGCCGCCGCCCATCATGTCATCCAGGCCGGGGATTCCCATGGAAACACGTTTCTCGCCGGAATATGCCTTGACTGC
The DNA here is from genome assembly GCA_021802655.1 of Pseudomonadota bacterium. GTDB lineage: Bacteria > Pseudomonadota > Gammaproteobacteria > Burkholderiales > JABEVD01 > JABEVD01. The sequence goes on along the minus strand of JAJZRP010000033.1, from coordinate 19,968 downwards.
TGCCTCAGCCGATGCGTCCTCTTTGATAATCGCACGAGGAAAAACCTGGATGCCTTCATCGCTGATGCGAAAGGTATGCAACCCCGGAGCCTGTGCCTGACCACGCATTTTGACCACTTGCATCTTGCGCACCATGGAATTGCGGTGCATGTTTTGCGAAAGCCAGAGGATGCCATCGGCCACGGTAAAGACGGGGCTGGATTCTGCTTCCGGCGTCAAATATTCACCCATCAGAAATGTCGTTGCCTGCCAGCTCGTCATTTGCATACCCAGTTGCTGCACGAACCGCTGCAGATCGGACATACCTGATTCCCGGGTATTCGTCGCCTGCACGACCGATCGGAAAGAATCGACAAATACCAGGCTGGGCGTATAGTCTCTCACTTCTTCGGCGATGCGCGACAATACACGGTCGAAATCCCCCCCCATGAGGTCTGCGGACAAATTGACGAAGCGGATCGATTCATTGATCTTGTCGATGTCAAAAAACGAAAACTGCTGCTGGTAACGCAGCATCTTCAGGGCGGGTTCCCCGAGTACCGTGAAGAACAGCGCCCGATTATCCGGGTTGGCCAGCGAGAACATGATCTGGTGAGCGAGCGTTGTTTTTCCGCTTCCCGGCGTACCCGCAATCAGGTTGAACGAGAATTCCGGCAGCCCTCCACCCAGCAGGTTGTCCAGACCGGGTACACCCGTCGGCAGACGGCGTATGCTTACCTTCTTACTCATTTTTGAACTCCATGTTGACTCTTTGTTTGATCGTCATTGCCCCAGACCGAACGTACCACTCGGATCGTCAACTGCTCCCCGATCAACGATGCCAGGATGTCGGTAAAAGTGATCAGCAACAGGCGGTTTGCCTCGATGGCTTGTGCAGGCGTTTGCCCCTCAAGATTCATTCTCAATTCCGCGAATCTGTTATCGGACTGCGGGGAAGAAGAACTGGCGGCAAGCCAGGGAAAGGTGGACTGGGCAAGGAATACACTTCTTGCGTAAAGCGCATTGAAACCACTTTCACCCACGATCGAAATAATTTGAGCCGCCAGCTGCTCCCACTGGACAATCGCGGCCTCCGCAACATTTTCAGTATGCGGCGCCATGAGGCTTTCGATTATCTGGTGCCGCGCACTGGTTGCCATAATATTTAGGAGTAATGGAGACAACGACGTTTATCGCATACGGGCGATACGTCAATGTCTTCGCAGTATAGAGCATTTTCCCGCTCGGTCGCGAAGAATAGCTCCGCCGAATTCGGCGGAACCATGACCTGTTTTGTGACTGAATTTCGATCTCATCTTGACCATGGGCAAAGATGGTCTACTGTGATGACAGGGCGATTGGCCCTGGAATCACTTAAGGGAGTATGGCCATGAACAAGGATCAAGCCAAAGGGATTGCAAAAGATATCGCCGGGAAAGTTCAGGAGGAAGCCGGGAAACTGAGCGGCGACAAAGCGCAGCAAGTCAAAGGCATCGGCAAGCAGATTTCCGGGAAAGCCCAGAAAATTTATGGCGATGCCAAGGAAGCTGCCAAGGATGCAAAAAAACATTCTTGAATGCGTTACAGGGATGACACAGACACAAACTCAACGTGAAATTATGCATTCTCTTAACCGCAGTCAATCCAAAGTACATTCCCGGTATGGCCGAGCATCGCCATCGGCATCGATTCCATAAGCACTTATTGAGGAGAACGAAATGACCAACATACGACGCATCATGCACAACTTCCTTCTCGTGGCCGCAGTCGCATTGGCCCTGGGGACGATCAGCACGCCGGCGAATGCGGCCACCGCGGAAGACCTGAACAAGGACGCCGCCCAGGCGCTGCAAACCTTGTACAAGAGCCATCCTGTCGCAGAGGATCTTGCGAAAAAAGCCAAAGGAATACTGGTGTTTCCCAAGGTCATCAAGGCCGGACTGGTATTCGGCGGAAGCTACGGCGAAGGCGTGCTGTACAAGGGATCGCATGTCGCCGGATATTACAATTCCGTATCCGCGTCCTGGGGCTGGCAGGCAGGCGCCCAGTCGTACAGCTACGTCGTGTTTCTCATGAGCAACAAGGCCGTCAAATATCTCAACAAGTCGAACGGATGGGAAATCGGCACGGGGCCGACGGTGGTCGTTGCAGATGAGGGCGTTGCCAAGAATCTGTCGTCGTCGACATTGAAAGACGATGCCTACGCCTTCATTTTCGACCAGCAGGGACTCATGGCGAGCCTCAGTATCGAAGGCACCAAAATTTCCCGCATCAAGCGTTGAGCCGGGAAGGGTGCACCAGGGTCCTTCATGTCGTCCGAAGAGCGATCTTGAAAATCCGCCCGAAGCGTCCGACACAGCATCACCGGAGAAGCAATAATGCTCGAAACCATTGCGATTATCCTGATCATCCTGTGGGTACTGGGTCTGGTTTCCTCGCACACCATGGGCGGACTCATACACATTCTCCTGGTCATCGCGATCGTGGTGATATTGCTGCGCCTCATCCAGGGTCGACGCCTGTGACAAGTATGCCCCACGGCAGGATAGCAGGGGCGGTCACCATGAAAATCAGGTTCCTGACATGGCTTACCCTGCTGATGCTCGCCCGTCTTCCGGCATCCCTGGCCCAGCCAGCATGCCCAGGAATTCATGTGAAGATTCTGAACATCAGAAACAGCATTGGAACCGTGGCTTGCGCGCTTTTCGAATCACCGGCAGGTTTCCCGGTCGAGTATCTGCACTCCGCAACCAACGTCATGGTCATAAAGATCCGCAAATCGCAGGCGCGTTGCGACTTCGAAGACATCCCGCCGGGAAAGTACGCGATGGCCGTCATTCACGACGAGAACATGAACGGCAAGCTCGATACCAACTGGCTGGGCATCCCCACGGAAGGCTACGGTTTCTCGAACGATGCAAAAGGCCTGCTCGGGGCACCCTCGTTTTCCGCTGCCAGCTTCCGGTACGACGGGCAGAACATCGATCTGACGATGAGCCTGCATTACTGAGCTTCACCAATGGGTGTCCTGTGTGTCACCCTGCTACGGGCCGGATTCCTGGAACAAACCTATTCCCTGGACGGCGCCTCCTCGGGCTCCATCCCTTCGATCAGGGGAATCTCCTTCTGCGGGTGCCGCCTGATCATGCGCTTCAATTCATCGTCCTCGGCAGGGCCCATGGTGCCGCCCTGCTGCATGCCGAATTCGATTCCGGGCCCGATCATTTCGCTGCCGATCTCGGCTTCGGCCTCCAGCCAGTCTTCGAGATCGTGCCCGTGCTCGTAACCCCGGTCCATATAGCGACTGTAGGCCGCCGCCCTGATCATTTCCATGCGCTCGATTTCTGTAGTCATTTTCCTTCCCTCCGAACCAGGGACTAGCTCATCCTATTATAGAAACTCCTCCAGAAACGGCATGGGTCGGCTTCACCGATCGATGGCGTAAAATTCCGGGATATTGCAAGCCAAGACTTGTTACTCGAGAAACCGTGCGAGTAGAATCGGAAACCCGGAATCAGAAAAAGACTGTGTCCACCTACAACATCAATCTGCACGAAGCGATCTATTCGCTCTCAGACGCCCTTGATCTGGTTGGCGTAACACATATCCATCACGGAAAACGGGTTGCCTACATGGCAGCCGAATTCGGCAAATACCTGGAGTGGGGAAGGTCACAACTGGACGATCTGTTCCAGTCCGCCATTCTTCACGATTGCGGCGTTTCCAAAACCACGGTGCATGCCAAGCTGGCCCAGTTCGAATGGGAACTGGAGGGCGACCACTGCAAGACCGGGGCGAGTTTGCTCGCATCCAGCCCGTTGTTGCAGCATCTCGCACCCGTTGTGTTGCACCATCACACGCACTGGTCTTCACTCAAGGACATGGATCTACCGATAGAAACGAAGCTCAACGCTAACTGCATCTACATGGCGGACCGCGTTGATATTCTCACTCTCAGATATCTCGCCGACGAAATCGACATCCTCCTGGGAAAGGAAGATATCCGCAAAAAAGTAGCTGAAAAATGCGGTGACTGGTTCTGCCGGGAACTGGTCGATGCATTCATGGAGGTTTCGCGCTCCGAGGCATTCTGGTTCTCGCTGGAAACCAGCCATGTGAACAGCTATGTGACAACCTGGATATCGGAAAACGGGACCAGAGGCATGACCTTCGAGGAACTGCGCAGTCTGGCGCGCGTCTTCTCCAGCATCGTCGATGCGAAAAGTCCTTTCACCAAAGAACACTCTGACAGGGTCGCCAGCCTGGCTCGCCGGATTGGCATGCTGTTTGATCTGCCGGAAGAAAATTGCGAGATGCTGGAACTGGCAGGATTGCTCCACGACATCGGCAAACTCCGGGTACCGGACGAACTGCTGGAAAAACCCGGCAGACTGACCGAACCGGAAAGCATCACCGTGCGCAGACACAGCTTCGACACCTACAGCATCCTCAAAAACATCAAGGGAATGGAGAAGATCACGCTTTGGGCAGCGCAGCATCACGAGCGGCTGGATGGTTCGGGTTATCCCCGTCGTACAAAAAACACCGGCATTTCTCTGGAGGCGCGTATCGTCGAAGTTGCCGATGTCTTCCAGGCTTTGGCGCAACGTCGTCCTTACCGGGATTCACTTTCGCCGGACCAGATCATGGGCATCCTGAACCAGGAGGCGGCCAAAGGCAGGCTCGACGCCAGGATAGTGGAGAAAGTGGAAACACACCTTCAGGAATGCTGGCTCGCTGCCACAGGAAAAATCTAAGCCTTTTTCAGAAAGCCGGCCTTGGGCATGAAATTGCCGCCATCCCTATAGCCGCTCTGCACGGTGCGCCGGAGGCAGGTGGCGGGCATCGTGCTCGGCTATTGAGCCGCCCGCAGATCCGTTTCTCGGCAGGGAGAGTGTCGCCTGCAGCCCGCCCTCCGGACAATTGGCCAGCGTCAGGGTTCCGCCGTGAATTTCGGCGATCGCCTTCGCAATCGCAAGCCCCAGGCCGGAGCCCCCGGTATCCCTGCAGCGGGAAGTCTCGAGGCGGTAGAAGGGCTCCGTAACGAGCTTCAGCTTGTCTTCGGGAATGCCCGGCCCCTCGTCCCTGACAGTAATCCTGAGTTCCTTCGGAGCTTCTTCCATGGAGACTGTCGCTTTTTGTCCGTACTTTATTGCATTTTCGACGAGATTGATTATGGCGCGCTTCAGCGCCTGCGGCTTGCCTGGATAGTATATTTTCGGGGATTGCAGGATCTCGACTTCCCCACCCGTTTCCATCTGGTCCTCCTGAATGCTCTCCAGGAGGGCAGTAACGTCGACCGTTTGGACGGGTTCGCCGTTTCCCATTCCGCGCATGAGTTCGAGACTCGTCGTCACCATGCTGTTCATCTCCTCCAGATCCTTGATGAACTTGGCCTTGAGTTCCGGATCATCGAGCAGTTCTGCGCGCAGTGTCAGCCTGGTGATCGGGGTCTTGAGGTCGTGCGACATGGCGGCATGGATCCTCGCCCTGGACTCGATATATTCGAGAAGCCGCGCCTGCATCGAGTTGAATGCGCGTGCTGCGCGCCTCATTTCGGCGGACCCTTCTTCGGAAAGAGGAGGCCGATGCATGTTCTTGCCGAGTTCGTCGGCAGCTTTCGCCAGCAGGTTCAGGGGGCGCGTCACCCAGTGCACCGCCACCAGGGAGAGGATGAGGACGGCAGCGAAAAGAATGACGAGATTGATGAGGAGGCGATAGGGGAGGAGACGTCCGACCCCCCTGTTGTAGCTGAAGGCGATCGCCTGGCCGTCATTCAGGCGGGTCTCCATGCCGAAAGAAGCGTGCTCCGGCCAGTAGAAGGGCACCTTTTCCCCGGACGAATACAGGAGAATCGGTCTGTCCTCTCCGAGATACCGGCCGAGCAGCGCCTTCAGTCTCACCGCGTCGTCACCCCGCATCGGATTTCCTGCGAATTTCCCATCGACCGAAACGAACAGAGGGGAGCCGCTCAAGAGACCGGCCGTCCTTTTCCTCTCCGCCGGGGGAATCGCATCGAGCAGGCGGACGTAGGCCGAGATTCCCTGGGCAGCCTGAGTCCAGATGATCCGGGAAAGGAATTTCTCCCTTTCCCGGATCTGTATTGCCGCGCTCAGCATCTGCCCGATCATCAGCCCCCCCGCCAGAATCAGGATCATCCTGCCGAGGAGCGATTTCGGCATCATTTTTCGAATTCCACCCTGGCAGCCAGCATGTAACCTTCTCCCCTTATGGTCTTGATGAGAAGCGGTTCCTTGGCATCGTCACCCAGCCTCTGCCTCAGCCGGCTCACCTGGACGTCGATGCTCCTGTCGAAGGGAAACAGTTCCCTTCCCCGACAAAGATCCATCAACTGGTCGCGGTTCAATACCCTGTTGGCATGGTCGACGAACACCCTGAGCAGCCTGTACTCGGCCCCGCTCAGGGGAACCGCCACTCCCTCGGGGGAGGTCAGCTGTCTCGAAAGGGTGTCGAGGCGCCAGCCGGAGAAGCGCACCAAGCTCGCCTCCTCGGGCTTGAGGCGATCGGGCCGAGCCTTGGCGCGCCGCAATATGCTCTTGATTCTGGCCAGGAGCTCCCTGGGATTGAAGGGCTTTGCGAGATAGTCGTCCGCCCCCATTTCCAGGCCGACGATCCTGTCCATGTCGTCGCCCTTCGCAGTGAGCATCATCACCGGAATTTCCGATCCGGCCCGGATGTTCCTGCACAGCACGAGGCCGTCTTCACCGGGGAGCATCAGGTCAAGCACGATGAGGGAAACGGGACCCCCGTCGAGGACCGACTGCATGCCCCTGCCGTCCGCAACTGCAGTCACCCTGAATCCGTTCTTCTGCAGATAGTCGCCCAGCAGGGTGCGGATTTCCTTGTCGTCGTCGACGATGAGGATATGGTCGATGGTCGTGTTCATGGTTTTCTCTGAAGGCGCCTCCGGAAGTCGGCATGATAACGCACTCTCATGCCTTCATCCCATTCTCCTGCAATTTCCGAAAGTTATACAGGTCGATTGTTCGCCCTGTTTGACCGGGGCGTAACGGAGTGTAACTTGCGAACTTGATCGAGCGGACGGTGTCGAACCGGGACGAACAAAAAACCGGGAGAGGGCGAAAATGAACGGGACGGCATCCACTGAGGCACCGGGGCACCCGGGCCTCAGCCCCAACTGGACGAATAGCGCAAAGGAGGTCGTGGGATGCGGGCTCGGCCCTTCGCGCCTGTGGTATACCCTGAGCCGAGGTGTTGTCAACGAAGTTTACTATCCGCGAATCGACGTGCCGCAAATCAAGGACATGGGCTTCGTCGTCGCCGGCAGCCGCGGATTCTGGACCGAGGTCAAGACCCTCGGAAGCCACCAGTTGAAATTCGTCAGTCCCGGCATCCCGGCCGTAGAAATCATCCATCCGCATGGAAGATTCCAGCTCAGGCTGCGCATCTGCCCCGATCCGGAACGCGATGTGCTTCTGCTGGAATTGAAGCTCGAAGGCGAACCCGACCTGCTGCCCTATGTGCTGCTTTCGCCTCATCTCGGTGGAACCGGGCAGCAGAACATCGCCGAAGCTTCGCGCTACAGGGGCCGCTCCGTGCTTTGGGCGGAACAGGGCCCTTTCGGCCTCGCCCTGGCCGCGGCGGACCCTGAACAAAAGGACGCACTCGGAAAGACGAGCGCGGGCTACGTAGGGCTGAGCGACGGCTGGCAGGATTTCGCCCACAATGGCGCAATGCGATGGGAATATCGGAAAGCCGGCCCGGGAAACGTCGCGCTTGCCGGGGAACTGCCTCGGCACGCCGTTCTTGCGCTGGGATTCGGCAGCTCCAAGCAATCCGCAGCCACGCTCGCCATTTCCGCCCTGCTGCAGCCTTTCGACGAAGTCTGGCAAAAGCATGTGGACAAGTGGCAACAATGGCACGGGCGCCATTCATACTGCGAAGATCTCCCTCCAGACATGGAGAATGAATTGATGGTCTCTGCCATGGTGCTAAAGGCGCATCAGGACAAGAGCTTCCCCGGAGCGATGGTGGCCAGCCTGAGCATCCCCTGGGGCAACACCCGGGATGAACTCGGAGGCTACCATCTGGTATGGCCCAGGGATCTCGTCGAATGCGCCGGCGCGCTTTTGGTGCTGGGCGCGTATCAGGATGCCCACGACATCCTGCGTTACCTGATCGCCACGCAGCACGAGGATGGCCACTGGTACCAGAATCAATGGCTGGGGGGGAAACCCTACTGGCAGGGCATCCAGCTCGATGAAGCTGCCTTTCCGGTATTGCTCGCCGCAGCGCTTGTCGACCGGAACGCCCTGGACGGAATACAGATCAAGGACATGGTTCGCCGGGCGCTCGGCTTCATCGCCAGGACCGGGCCGGCGAGCGACCAGGACAGATGGGAGGAAAGCTCCGGCGTCAACGCCTTTACGCTTGCCGTATGCATCGCAGCGCTGGTTGCCGGCGCCCCCTTTCTCGACCCCGAAGACAGAGCCGTCGCACTCGATCTGGCCGATTTCTGGAACGCTCATATCGAGGACTGGAATGTTGTCAGGAATTCCCCCCTCCAGAAAGAACTGAATTTGAGCGGCTACTATATTCGTGTGGCACCTTCCCTCGTGATCAAGGACAATGCCGTGCTGAAGAGCGTGATGCATATCAAGAACCATGTCACCGGCACCGAGTATCGGGCCGATGAACTGGTCGGAACCGACTTTCTGCAGCTCGTGCGCTTCGGACTGCGCAAGCCCGACGACCCCTTGATCGTGGACAGCCTGAAAGTGGCCGATGCGCTGCTCAAGGTCGACACCCCGAACGGACCCTGCTGGCGCCGCTACAACGGCGACGGCTATGGCGAACACGCCGACGGCAGCGCCTACAACGGCTCCGGGAAGGGAAGGGCCTGGCCGCTTCTGACCGGGGAGCGCGGACATTATGAGCTTTGCGCAGGGCGCGACCCTCTTCCCTACCTGGAGGCAATGGCCGCCATGGCAGGTCCGGGCGGCATGATCCCCGAGCAAATCTGGGACGATGTCGCGATCCCCGAACACCGCCTTTATCCCGGCCGCCCCACGGGCTCCGCGATGCCGCTTGCCTGGGCGCATGCGGAATTTGTCAAGCTCGCCCACTCGAGAAAGGCAGGCTATCCCGTGGATCGGCCGAATTCGGTCTGGGAGCGTTACCGGGGAGAGTGCCCTCCGAAGAAAAAGGTATTCTGGCTGCAGCAGGCGCCCATCGCCAGCATGGGCAAAGGTACGAAGCTCATCGTCGCCCTGCCGCATCCTGCAACCGTCTCGTGGGGCGTGGACGGATGGCAAAGAACCGAAGAAATCCGGACCGGAACATGCGGCCTCGATCTTCACCTGGCAGAGATCGATGCCACGGGACTTTCTCCCGGACAGAAAATCGATTTCACCTATAAAAACCACACCACCGATCAATGGGCGGGGAGCGATTTCTCCATCCTGGTCGAGGAAGGCTAGCAGAAGGCATCAAGCGCCCGGGTTCATGGGAGCGGGAAATGGTGAACATCGTGGGATACGATGAAGCCCTGACGGTTAGAAAAAACCCTGCCTGGATACCAAAACGCCTGATCCCGTTCAAAGCCGGGCAGGCGCTGGCGCATCTTCTTCCTCATCGCCGTGGCTTTCTGCTTCGCTGTCGGTTTCGAAACCCTCCCCGCGATATTCGTGGGCGCTTTCCCGGCTATCCGGCGCCCCTCGATAAAATATCCGTCCACGCGCGCTTCCTGGCCATCCCCCTCTCGTTCGTCTCATCAGTTCATCCCTGTCGACGCCGTCGCTCTACTGGCTCGGAACCCTGGATGCATCCGAAGTCCGGTTCGAGAGACTGCTCGGATAACCTGATCGGACGCCTATCGGCGCCCTGCAGCAGTTTTCGAAGCGCCGCTGCGGTTCCACCAGCCCCCTCCCAGCGCCTGATAAAGCGCCGCCGTGTCCCCGAAGCGATTGGTCTGGGCCTGCACCAGATTGATGACTGCCGACTGGTAATTCTGTTCGGCCAGAAGCTGCGCCTGATAACTGACAGCCCCGAGCTCATACTGCTTGCGCGTCAGTTCGAACGCAGTCTGCGCCGCCTGCGTAGCGGCGGCGGCATGCTTCAAGGCGGCTGCATCGGACTGGACGGTATAGAGCACATCGGCAACATTCTGCAGCGCGGTAATCACGGTGCTGCGGTATTGCGCTCCGGCCTGGAGCAGCGCCTGCTTGGCTGCCCGCGATCTCGCCCGTAGCGTACCCCCATCGAAAATGGTGTAGGCGACATTGGCGGTCAGATCGAAGAACCCCCCGCCGCTCCGGAACATCCAGCCGGGGGTCGAGGCCATTCCCCCGATGGCGCCGGTAACCGCGAACTGGGGCAAGGTATTGGCAATGGCGACGCCCGCCTGGGCGCTGGCAAAATGCAGCTGCTCTTCGGCTGCACGAACATCGGGGCGCTGTTCGACGATTTTCGACGGCAGACTCAGCGGAAGCTCCCGTGGCAAATGCAGGGATGCCAGTTCAAATTTTTCCCCGACGTCCTGGCTGGGCAAATTCCCCGCCAGGGCCCGAATCAGATCGCGCGTTTGCTCCAACTGTTTCTGCAGCGGATCGAGCGCCTGTTCCATGGCCGCCAGGGAGGCTTCCTGTGCCGCCACTTCGACGCCGGATACATCGCCCAGCTCGAGCTGGTTTTTGAGCAGGGCGAGCATCTCCCTGTTGATTGCGACGATTCTCTCCATCGCTGCAATCTGCGCCCGGATCGACGCCTCCTGCAATGCGGCTGCAACCACGTTGGATGCCAGCGTGATGTAGGTCGCCTCCAGTTGCAGCTTTTGCGCTGCCTCCTGCGCTTCTGCCGATTCCACCTGTCTGCGGTTGAGGCCGAATACATCCGGCGCATAGCCCACCGTCAATTGCGCGACGTGGAAATCGTAATAGGCTGGCGCATTGAACGGGGCCGGCCCGGCAGGATTGGAGTAAGTTTGTATGACCGTGCCGTTGCCCTGAACTCCAGGGGAATTCCCGCCCATATTGCCCGCCAGCTTGTTTCTCGACGGCGAGTAACCGGCACCGACGGTGGGATAGAAAAAACCTTCCTGTGCAACCACATTTTCCCTGGCCTGACGCAAGGCAGCCTGGGCCGCTTCTATGCTGGGATTGGCCTTGAAGGCTTGCTCGATCAACGAATTGATCTGGGGCGACCGGAACAATTTCCACCAGTCGAACGGAATTGCGGCTTTCACATCGAATTTCTGGGATTCTCCGGCTGCAACTGGCGCGGAATCCGTTGCTTTGGGTAATACCCCGGAAGGAGAATAGCTTTTCGCAGTCGGCGCATCGGGCCGATGGAAATCGGGCCCCACCGCACAGCCCGACACGCCCAGCAGCGCGATCGCGGCAAGAATGCGGCCCGGAAATTTGGCAATCTTCATGGTTGTTCCGCCGTTTCAGCAGCATCCACCGGCATCGGCTGGCGTACCGAGAAAGTCATGATCAGCACGGGCAGCACGGTCAGGATCAAAACCGGCGCAAGCAGCATCCCGCCGACCACCACGAGCGCGAGCGGTTTCTGCACCTGAGAGCCTATTCCGTTCGAGACCGCAGCAGGGACGAGTCCGACGCAGGCGACGATACAGGTCATCAGCACCGGTCTCAACTGTACCTGGCAAGTGCGGAACATGGCGCTCGCGCGGTCCAGCCCGATTTCGATCTGGCTGTTGAAATAGGAAAGCACGATGATGCCGTCCATTGCCGCAATCCCGAAGAGGGCGACGAAGCCGATGGCCGCGGAGACGCTGAAAGGAGTTCCCGTCAGGTAAAGCGCAAGGATGCCGCCCACGATCGCCATGGGAATCACGCTTGCGGCCAGCAACACGTCGACGAAAGAGCCGAAATTGATGTAAAGCAGGATGCCGATGAGCAGTATGGCGAGCGGAACGACCACGGCCAGTCGCTGCATGGCTTCCTCAAGATTGCCGAATTCCCCCACCCATTCCATGTGGTATCCCCCGGGGATTTGCACCTGCTCCGCGACCGCCTGCTGCGCATCGATCACGGTCGTGCCGAGGTCTCTGCCGCGAACGCTGAATTTGATGGGAATATAGCGCTCCTGCTGCTCGCGGTAAATGAAGGCGGCTCCGGAAACCAGCCTGACCCGTGCAACATCCTCCAGCGGAACCCGAGTGATGCCGCCATTGGGGTCCTGAGCTCCTATGGTGATGCGTTTTATCGCATCCAGACTCTGGCGATATTTCGAAGCGAGACGCACCATGATCGGAAAGTGCCTGTCGCTGCCCTCCTCGTAGATATCCCCTGCGGCCTGCCCGCCTATCGCTGCCTGCACGGTCGCATTGATGTCGCCCGGAGCCAGCCCGTAGCGCGCCGCGCGTTCCCGATCGATGTCGATGCGCACCGTGGGCTGGCCCAGGGAATTGAAAACGGCAAGATCGGTGATTCCCGGGACCCTTTTCATGACCGCCTCGATCCTGGAAGCGGTCTTTTCAAGGGTGTCGAGATCGTTGCCGAAAAGCTTCACTGAATTTTCCCCCTTGACGCCGGAAGCCGCCTCTTCGACATTGTCTTCGATGTACTGGGAAAAATTGAATTCCACGCCCGGAAACCGATCCTGAAGCGCAGCCGTCATCTGCACGGTCAGCTTTTCCTTGTCCATCCCCTTCGGCCAGGTATCGAATGGTTTCAGCGGAACGAAAAACTCGGCATTGAAAAACCCCGTTGCATCGGTGCCGTCGTCAGGCCGCCCATGTTGCGAAACGACTGTTTCGACCTCGGGAAAACGCTTGATCAACATGCGCATCCGGTTGACATAGCCGTCTCCTGCTTCGAGCGAAATGGAAGGGGGCATGGTCGCACGTATCCAGAGGTTGCCCTCCTCCAGCTTGGGCAGAAATTCCAGCCCCAGCCCTTTCGCTGCCAGGGCGGCAATAACCAGCAGCAGGGCGAAACCGGCGAGCGTCGGATACCTGTTCCTGAGCGCCCACTCCACCAATGGCGTGTATGCCCGCCTGATGCGTTCGACCATGAAGGTTTCGACCTCTTCCACCTGCTTGGGCAGCAGGAGCGAGGACAGGGCCGGGGAAACCGTAAAGGTTGCGATAAGGCCGCCCGCAATGGCGTACGCATAGGTCTTCGCCATGGGGCCGAAGATATGGCCCTCGATTCCGGAAAGCGTAAAGAGCGGCAAAAAGCCCGCAATGATGATGGCGGCAGAAAACAGAATCGCCCTGTTCACCTCGGTCGCGGAATTCGCGATCACCCCGAATTTGCCGCGCAGCCCCGTGCTCACGCGAGCGCGATGCAGCAGCGATTCACCCTCGTGCCGCGATGCCCAGCTTTCGGCAAGATGCCGGTAAATGTTCTCGACCATGATCACGGAGGCATCGACAACCAGGCCAAAATCGACCGCCCCCATGGAAAGCAGGTTTGCCGATTCGCCCCGCATCACCATGAGCGCCACTGCGAAAGAAAGCGCAAAGGGAATGGTGACCGCGACGATGATGGCGCTGCGAAGATTTCCCAGGAAAATCCATTGCAGCAGGAAAATCAGGACGATCCCCATCAGCATGTTGTGCAGCACGGTATGCGTCGTCACATTGATCAGATCCTTGCGATCGTAGATTCGCTCGATATGCACCCCCGGGGGAAGGATGTTCGAGTGATTGATCTTCTGCACTTCAGCCTCGACGCGCTGGATCGTCGGCATGCTTTCTGCACCCCTGCGCATCAGAACGATGCCCTGGACGATGTCGTCTTCCTGATCGAGGCCCGCAATGCCGAGGCGCGGTTGGTGTCCGACTGAAACGGTGGCAACATCGCCCAACAATACCGGAATCCCCCTGTTCGATGTCAGCATGGTGTGCCTCAGGCTGTCCATCGAATGGATCAGCCCGATTCCGCGCACCACCGCAGCCTGCATTCCGAAATTCACCGTCTGCCCGCCGACATTGATGTTGCTGTTGTTGATCACCTGCAGCACCTGGGGCAAAGTCAGCCCGTAATTCACGAGCTTTTGCTGATCGATGGAAACGTCGTAAGTTTTGGTCTTGCCGCCCCAGCCGTTGACGTCGATGACGCCGGGTATCGCCTTGAAGCGCCGCTCCAGGATCCAGTCCTGGATGGTTTTCAAATCCGTCACCGAATAACCGGCGGGACCGACCACATGGTAGCGATAAATCTCTCCGATGGGACTCGTGGGAGAAATCTGGGGCTGTACGCCGTTGGGAAGGGGGGGGAGCTGGGAAAGCCTGTTGATCACCCATTGCTCTGCCTGCTCGTAGGTAAAATCGTAGGTGAAATTCACCTTCACGTCGGAGAGGCCGAAAAGCGAGATCGTCCGCACGCTGGTGACATGCGGGATCCCCGCCATCTGTATTTCTATGGGGATGGTGATGTAGCGCTCGATCTCCTCTGCCGACTGCCCGCTGCTTTGCGTGATGATGTCGACCGAAGGCGGAACCGGGTCGGGATAGGCTTCGATGTTGAGCTTGAAAAAGCTCGCGACGCCGGCGGCCAGCATGAACAGCAGGATAACGACGATCAGAACGCGCTGGGTCAGCGCAAATTTTACAATTGCATTCATGACCCTGCGTTCATCCCCATGGTTACGGCGCGGTCGATGAACAAGGTCCCGCCGGTGATGATTTTCTCCCCGGCAGCCAGCCCCAACGTGACTTCGACCATGCCGTCGCCGCGCATACGTCCCAGCTTCACCTGGCGCAGGGCGACCGTACCGTCATTGCGCACCACATACACGCGGGTTGCCTCACCCTCGTAGACAATGGCGCTCTGCGGCACGCCCGGCACAATGCTTTCATCGCCGGCAATGATGCTGAAACTCGCAAACATCATCGCCTTCAGGGTTCCATCCGGATTTTCGATTTCGGCACGAACCGGCAGCCTGCGGGTGCCAGGGTCGATGGCAGGGGCAACCCATGTGATTCTAGCCTTGTACAGCCGCCCGGGATAGGCCGACACGTGAACCTCGACCGGCTGTCCGACGCGGACGCTCGGCGCATCGGCCTCCCGCACATTGGCAATCAGCCAGAGCGTCGACAAGTCGCCCAGGGTGTAAACCGGATTGGCAGCCCCCCCTGCGGCGCTGTTGATGTACTGGCCAAGACCGACCTGGCGCTGGGTCACTGTGCCGGATATCGGCGCCAGGACCAGCGCCTCGGGGCTGCCGGCTTTCGATGCCCGTTCCATCGCCCGGATTTGCCTGTCTGATTTACCCAGGATACGCAGGCGCTCGCGGGCAGCCTGGAGGTTGTTCTGTGCGGCAGCGAGATCGGCCTGGCTTTGCAGCCAGTCCTTGAGGGCTCCGGATTTGGCGAGATAAAGCGCGTGCTGGCGTTTCTCGGCAGCTTCCGCCAGGGTAACCTGGGTGCGAGCGGCAATCAGGTCGCTCTGCCCCTGCACGAACTCGCTTGCCGCCACGGCCATCAGCGGAGCGCCCTTTTTGACCATATCTCCGGGCTTGGCGATGATGCGCGTTACGCGTCCGGTATAGGGCGAAAATACCTGGGTCATGGCGTCTTCGTTGTAGGCGAGATTGCCTTCCGCCGAAAGCTCGGTGCGAAAAGTCATCGCCTGCACGGGCGCCACCGCGAGATTCGCCCACTGATCCCTGGTCGGGCGGAAGGTTCCAGGCGCGAAAGAGGATGCTGCCGGAGGTTTCGGCTGGACGGGGTTGAAGAGACGAATGCCGGCCGCAACCAGGACCGCTGCCAGCGCCGCCCCGAAAACATATTTTTTTTCGATTCTCATTGCCTGCTTCTCTCCCCTGCACCTGACTCAAAGCCCCGTTGATGCGAGGGCGCAGGATAGCACAGGGCCAATTACACATTCCTTACAATCTTCAGAAGGTTGCGGCACGATCCATGATCGGCTTAGAATCGGGATGTTGATATCGGATACCTCATGAAGCTACTGCTGGCTGAAGACGACATGGTCCTCAGGGACGGATTGACCCGCTCGCTGCAGCAGGCAGGCTATGCCGTCGACAGCGCCAAAAACGGCCTGGATGCCGACCATGCGCTGTCTTTCCAGAATTACGATCTGCTCATACTCGACCTCGGCTTGCCCAAACTGGATGGGTTCGAGGTGCTCAAGCGGTTCCGGGCCCACGACCAGGCCACGCCCGTTCTGATCCTGACCGCAAAGGACGCCGTGGAAGACAGGGTGGCAGGACTCGACCTCGGCGCGGACGATTATCTGACAAAGCCTTTCGATCTCGCCGAACTCGAAGCAAGGGTGAGGGCACTGGTGAGGCGGGGGCAGGGCGCGCACAGCAACATCCTCAAGCACGGGAGGCTCGCATTCAACATCGCAGGCAGGCGCGTCCATATCGATGAGAGCCCCATTGAGCTTTCCGCCCGGGAACTCGGGGTGCTGGAAATCCTGATGCTGAAAGCGGGCCAGGTGGTCAGCAAGGAGCAGCTCGCCGAAAAACTTTGCAGTTGGGACGAGGAAATCGGCCCCAATGCGATCGAAGTTTATGTGCATCGGCTGAGGAAGAAGCTGGAGCCTGCCGACATCGAAATCCGCACCATAAGGGGACTGGGGTATCTCCTCGAGAAAGGGCAATGAAACCGGCTTCGCTGCATCGCCAGCTCATGCTCTGGCTCCTGATCCCGGTCCTTTCCCTGTGGGTATTGGGCGGGGTAATCGCTTACACCATCGCGGTCAGGTTCGCCGATCTCGCCCATGACCGTTCCCTTTTCGATTCCACCCTGACGCTTGCCGATCAGGTCAGGACGAAAGACGGCAGGGTGAGCCTTGACCTGCCTGAAACCGCCCTGAAAATGATCGAGATCGATCCCTACGACAAGGTCTACTTCAAGGTCAGCAGCCGCCTCCACGGGCTGGTCGCGGGCTCTCCAGACCTTCCCTCGCCGCAGCCCGCCAGGATCTATCTCAACAAGCCCTATTATCACGACGGCACTCTGGAAGGCCGTCACATCAGGATCGCTTCCCTTTATCTTCGCATGCCCGGCAACAAGGAGGACTGGATTCTGGTGCAGACTGCGGAAACCCTGATCAAGCGCAGGGTTCTCGCCAACGAAATCCTGGCAGGCGTGATCCTGCCCCAGATGCTGCTGACCGGATTTGCCGCCGCGCTGATCTGGTTCGGCGTCACGAAAGGGCTGTCCTCCCTGGGACGGCTCCAGAGCGAGGTGCAGAGCCGCTCCCACAAGGACCTGAGTCCGTTGTCCGAAGAAAACGTGCCGAGGGAAGTCGGCTCCCTGATCCGCGCCATCAACAATCTGCTCGAAAGGTTGAACAAGGCCATCACCGCGCAGAACCGCTTCATCGCCGACGCGGCGCACCAGTTGAGGACTCCCCTTGCCGGACTCAAGACCCAGACCGATTACGCCCTGCGCCAGAGCGATCCCGATGAAATCCGGCATTCGCTGCAGCAGCTCCAGAGGAGCAGCGAGAGAACCATCCACCTCGTCAACCAGCTCCTTGCGCTCGCCCGGGCCGAACCCGGCCTGGAAAAAACCGGGATCCTGCCCGAAATCGACCTGAACGGCCTCGCCAGCGAAGTCACCAGCCGCTGGGTGCCCCAGGCATTGAAGAAGGACATCGACCTGGGTTTCGAGGCTTCGAACGAATCCGCCCTTCTTTCAGGATCGGCGTTCCTGCTTCAGGAAATGCTGGGCAATCTCGTCGACAATGCGATCCGCTATACCCAGGAGGGGGGGAAAGTCACCGTGAGGGTTTTCAGGCGGGGAGATGAGGCGGGCATTGCCGTCGAAGACAACGGCCCGCCGATTCCGGAAGCCGAGAAGGAGCAGGTATTCGAGCGCTTTCACCGCATTCTGGGGAGCCAGGAGGAAGGTTGCGGGCTGGGGCTTTCCATCGTCAGGGAAATCGCCCACGCCCACAACGGGGAAGTGTTCCTGAGCGATTCGCCCGACTCCAAGACTTTCGAGGTGCGCTTCCCCTCGAAAGCGCAGGCTTGAAAATGCGGGTAACCGGGCGGGAATTCCGGTTCGAGGTGGCCGAACCATCTGGCGTTTTCAGACCGCAGGGAGGGGATTTTCGACGGACGGGAATTGCTGAAAAAGAATGGCCCTTTGCTCGATGCGCTCCGCTCCGAATCCTTCTTCAGCGCCTGTTCATCGATGCCGGCGCGCTCTGCTGGCCCAGCGGCCTGGAGCTTTCCCCCGCCCGGCTTTAGGAGTTGTGCAAGGCACCGGAAACGGTTGCCTGAAGCTGGTTCGGATGGGGCGCAATGAAACCGGTCTGCCCCGGATTTTTTTTAATTCTTCCTGTTTTTTGGCACCGGTGGATTCGGCATAGTGCGCTTCATAAAAGCCTCGAACAGGGGCACGGTGAAAGCTGTGTCACCATGTGCAGGACTATAAATCATGCCTTTCTTGATAAGCCCATTTCGCAATGGTGCCACTCTGTTAACTTCAACCCCTAATTTTTCAGCAATGTCACCTGATCTTTGTGGATCCGCTCCAAGTTCGGCGAGCGCTCTCAAATAATCTTTTTCTCGCGGCGTTAAACGATCCAGGCGAACCCGGAAAAAACTTTGATCCAAGCGCTTAATGGATGCTTCTGTTGCCTTCATTACGACATCAAGTTCGATTGGTGATTTTTCCGCAATGTTCCAAGCTTGATAACCCCATTCCTGAAGAAAATATGGATACCCTTCAGTCACGCGAACAATTTCATCAAGGGCATCATCGGTAAAAGACACTCCCTCGCCGTGCGCGGGTTCTTGCAATGCTTTTTTTGCATCTTCTTTTTTCAATGGCCCAACCACTGGATAATCGAATAGCCGTTCTGCATATGATTTTGAACGCCCAGCCTTCCCTACCAACTGCGGCAAACCTGCTCCAATTACTACTAGCGGCAACGACTTCTGTGACACTTTGTGAACGGCCATGATCAGAGAGCTAAGCTCCTCTTCACTCAAATATTGGAGCTCATCAATAATGATGGCAACTGCCGTATTGCGATCTTGCGCCGCCTCTCCTAATGCGATAAACACTTCAGCTAGGTCAGCCTCCAAATCTCCGCTATCAGCAGCCCCCCTTTCTGCGTCAATGTCTAGGCCAAATTCAATTTCATTTATTTTGACTCTAAGGCCACCAATAAAGCTTTTCAAAACACGCAGCCCTCTCTTTACTTTCACGCTAACCATTTCCCCTTTATCCAGAGAAAAAAGCACTTGACGCAAGTATGGAAGAAGCAAGGCAGGAAGCGACTTATTCTCATGAGCTTCAATCATTACCGCTTTGTAGCCCTGTTCTTCGGCCATTTCCGAAATTTTGTGAAGAAGCACAGTTTTTCCAACACCACGAAGGCCTATCAACAGAACGCTTTTCTCCGCCCGCCCTTTTTTAATTCTGGCTAAAGCCATTAAAGCTTGTTTGAGAATGTCATCACGGCCTGCAAGCTCTGGGGGGGGCGTGCCGGCACCGGGAGAAAAAGGGTTGTGCAAAGGATCCATTTGTAGAGACCTTATCTATATTTACCGAACTTACGAATTATACAGATAATATCAGTAAACTCCAGTAACCTATCTATAAGTTTAACGAAAAGCTTTCGTTCAGTTCACGATTGTTCAGTGAATCACCGGCTGACAGACTTGTAGCGTATCCGCTTGGGTTTCGCGCCATCTTCACCCAGACACTTCTTCTAATTAGCCTCATATTCCTAGTAGTTGCCGTCGAAGAACGTCCACTTGGAATCGCCTTCAGTCTCAAGAACATGCGTCACGATGCAGCCCAGGAACCAGAAAAAACCGGGGCAAACCTTGATGTCATTCCCAACCCAGCAACCCAGGAAGAGAAATTGACCCAGCCTCGCCTTTTCAATATCCCACATCCGGCCCTCAATCTGGCAGGGATTCTCAAGCAGCCAGCCTCAACTCGACCTTTTTACCCGCGCGTGTCGCCAGCGTGATCAGCATGTCCAGGCTGAACTTCTCGAACTTGCCGCGTATCAGGTCGGAGACGCGCGATTGGGAGATGCC